>NZ_RIBZ01000191.1:0-32305 GCF_003721215.1 Streptomyces botrytidirepellens | reverse complement strand
CCCCGCGGCGGCGCGGTTCGGCCGCGACCTGGCGGCCCTGCACGCGTCCGGCGCGCCCGCGTTCGGCGCCCCGCCGCCGGGCGGTCCGAAGGACGCGTACATCGGGCTCGCCCCGATGCGCAACGCCACCGGCGACGACTGGCCGGGCTGGTACGCCGAGCACCGGGTGCTCCCCTATCTGCGCCGCGCCGTGGACGACGGCACGGTGCGCGCCGCCGAGGCGGCCACGATCGAGCGCGTCTGCGAGCGGCTGCCCGCCCTGGCTGGCCCCGCCGAGCCGCCCGCCCGGCTGCACGGCGACCTGTGGAACGGCAACGTGCTGTGGGGCGCCGACGGGCAGGCGTGGCTGATCGACCCGGCCGCGCACGGCGGACACCGGGAAACCGATCTGGCGATGCTGCACCTGTTCGGCTGTCCGCATCTGGACCGGGTGCTGGAGGGCTACCAGGAGGCGTCGCCGCTCGCCGACGGCTGGGCGGACCGCATCGGGCTGCACCAGCTCTTCCCGCTGCTGGTGCACGCGGTGCTGTTCGGACGCGGCTACGCCGAACAGGCCCTCGCGGCGGCCCGCACCGCCCTGGCGGGCTGACCGTCAGAGGAAGCTGACGTTCTGGGCGAGGGCCAGCCGGCTGGAGTAGTTGATGGTGTTGGTGGCCGGGCGCATGTAGGCGCGCCAGGAGTCGGAGCCGGACTCGCGGCCGCCGCCGGTTTCCTTCTCGCCGCCGAAGGCGCCGCCGATCTCGGCGCCGGAGGTGCCGATGTTGACGTTGGCGATGCCGCAGTCGGAGCCCTCGGCGGAGAGGAAGAGTTCGGCTTCCTGCTGGTCGCGGGTGAAGATGCTGGACGACAGGCCCTGGGGGACGTCGTTGTGCAGGGCGATGGCCTCCTCGAGGGTGTCGTACGTCAGCACGTACAGGATCGGGGCGAAGGTCTCCTCCCGTACGACCTCGCTCTGTTCGTCCACGCGGACGATGACGGGTTCGGCGTAGGCGGCCCGCGGGAGCGCTTCGGCCAGGCGGCGGTTGCCGCCCGCCAGGACCTTGCCGCCCTCGGCCTGGACGCGGGCGAGGGCGCTCTGCATGGTGTCGAGGGCCGCGGGGGAGATGAGCGGGCCGACGAGGGTGTCCTCGTCGAAGGGGTTGCCGATGGGGAGCTTGTTGTAGGCGGCGGTGAGGCGGGCGATGAGGGTGTCGGCGATGTCGCGGTGGACGATGAGGCGGCGCAGCGTCGTACAGCGCTGCCCGGCGGTGCCGGCCGCGGCGAACACGATGCCCTGGACGGCGAGGTCGAGGTCGGCGGAGGGCGCGACGATCGCGGCGTTGTTGCCGCCGAGTTCGAGCAGGCTGCGGCCGAAGCGGGCGGCGACGCGGGGGCCGACCTCGCGGCCCATGCGGGTGGAGCCGGTGGCGCTGACGAGGGCGACGCGGGGGTCGTCCACGAGCTTCTCGCCGACGGCACGGTCGCCGAGCAGCAGCCGGTGGACGTCGCGGGGCGCGCCGACGTCCTCGGCGGCCCGGGCGAGGAGCCGGTCGCAGGCCAGGGAGATCAGCGGGGTGAGGTCGGAGGGCTTCCAGATCACGGTGTCGCCGCAGGCCAGGGCGACGGCGGTGTTCCAGGACCAGACGGCGGCGGGGAAGTTGAACGCGGAGATGACGCCGACCACGCCGAGCGGGTGCCAGGTTTCGGCGAGCCGGTGGCCGGGGCGTTCGGAGGCGATGGTGCGTCCGTAGAGCTGGCGGGAGAGGCCGACGGCGAAGTCACAGATGTCGATCATTTCCTGGACCTCGCCCAGCGCCTCGGAGCGGATCTTGCCCGCCTCGATGGTGATGAGGTCGGCCAGGTCGCTCTTGTGGTCGCGCAGCAACTCGCCCAGACGGCGCACGAGTTCACCGCGCCGGGGGGCGGGGGTGGTGCGCCAGGTGAGGAAGGCCGCGCGGGAGGCGGCGATGGCGTCCTCGGCGTCGGCCGGGGTGGCGGCGGCCAGCTCGAAGAGGTGGTCGCCGGTGATCGGGGTGCGCGCGATGAGGCCGCTGCCGTCGGGGACGCTCACGCCGACGCGCTCCAGGGCGGTACGGGCCCGGCCGCGCAGGTCCTCGGTGGTGGGAAGGGCGGTGCTGGTCATGGGTGCTCCCTCGGGGGTCTGGGGGGTGGGATGCCTCTGAGGTTTCAGCCGAGCGCGCCGTCGAGCTCCAGCGCTCGGGCGGCCCGGGCGATGGAGTCGTTCTGCTGCCGCTCGTAGAGGGCGAAGGGGTCGAGGACGTCGCGGCCGATGGCGCCGGACAGCCAGGCGCTGTCGTAGGCGGTGCCCGCGTGGTCGTTGTTGCGTGCGCCTTCGCCGGTGAGGTTGGACTGGAAGATGCCGGCCGCGGAGCGGGGCAGGAAGTCCTCGTAGACGATGGGTTCGGCGCGCAGCCAGCCCTGGGCCACCAGCCCGCCGACGTCGGCGGGCGGACGGCTGCCGTCCCGTGGCCGGTCGGGCACCACGTGGTAGGTGAAGTAGCCCAGCTTCCGCTCGGCGAGCTGCCGTTCGGTGGCGGGGAGGTGTTCCGCCCACAGCGCGCGGGCGATGTCACCGCGGTCCGCGTCGGGGCGGGCGGCGGCCTCCTGGTCGACCTGCGTCAGCAGCCGGTCGTAGAGGGCCCGGCCCTCGCGGGTGAGGGCGATGCCGCGCGCCTCGACCTCGCCGAACCGCACCCGCAGGGATCCGCTGGTCACGTCGCCGTCGGCGGTGCGCATGGCCCGGGGTTCGGCGAGGGCGCGGAAGGACGTCTGGCGCAGCAGCACATCGGGGCCGTCCCAGTGCGGAGGGCCCTGGATGGTGTCGATCATTTCGATGCCGCGGTCGGTCATGCGCCGGTACAGCTCGTCGATGTCCAGGACGCGGGGGGTGAGGTGGTTGATGTGGGTGCTGCGGACGCCGCCGATGTCGGCGGCGACGGCGGAGACCCGCTCCAGCGTCGCGTACCAGCCCTGGTCGATCGGCTCGGTGGACAGCTCGAAGGCGCGCACGGCCAGCCGGAGGAAGTGTTCGGCCTCCGCTTCGGGCAGTTCGCCCTCGGCCTCGGCCCGGTCGGCGAGGGCGAGCAGCTCCGGGGGGAACAGCTCGCGCCCGGCGAGGAAGGTCTCCAGCCGGGCGCGCAGGTCGTCGTCGAAGAACCGCGGGTCGGCGGGGGTGAGCATGGAGGTGAAGACGCGGAACGGGTTGCGCGCCAGCTCCTCGCCGTCGGTGGGGCGGAAGGCGGTGGAGATGACGGGCACCGCGCTGGCGGCGGCCTCGCGCAGGTCGTAGAAGCCGGTCGGGCGCATGCCGAGGGCGCCGAAGACGCGCGCGACCTGGTTCATCTCCTGGGGGGTGCCGACCCGGATCGCGCCGTGGCGCTCGGCGGTGACCCGGCTGATGGAGCCCAGGCGCTCGGCGTCGGCGCCCCGGGCGCGCAGCACGTCGTCGTTGACCTCGCGGGAGACGTCCACGAGGGTGGTGTAGGCGGGGACCTCCCGCCCGTACATGTCCGAGAGCCGGGCGGCGAACGCGGCGCGCAGCTGCCACTGACTGAGTGTCCGGCTGGTCATCGGGAGTGCTGCCTTTCGGTTGGCGGTTCACACCAGTTGGCGTTACACCACATGGGCTTCGGGACGCGTTTCCGCTCCGGTCGTGAAGCGGTCGGCGCTGAACGGTGTGATGTCGACGAACGGTGTGCGGTCCAGGTACAGGTCACGGACGATCTCGCCGACCGCCGGGGCCTGGAGGAAGCCATGCCCGGAAAACCCGGTCGCGTAAAGGAAGTTCTGGAGTTCGCCGGAACGGCCGATCAGGGCGTTGTGGTCCGGAGTGATCTCGTAGAGCCCGGCCCAGCCGTCGACCGTCTCCATGTCGGCCAGGGCCGGGGCCTGACGCCGTGCGGCGGCGCGGAACAGCTCCAGCCACTCCGGCGTCCAGGTGGTGTCGTAGCCGTCTGCCTGGCCGGGGTCGGCGAGGCCGAACAGCAGCCCGTCGTCGCTGTTGTGGAAGTAGGCCGTGGACGCGAAGTCGATGGTGAAGGGGATGCGCGGGGCGGGCGGGGTGAGCGGGGCGGTGAAGGCCACCTGACGGCGCACCGGACGCACCGGGAGGTGAACGCCCAGCATGTTCCCGATCTGCGCCGACCAGGCGCCCGCGGTACAGATGACGGTGGCGCAGGAGATCGGCCCGTGGTCGGTGTGCACGGTGGTGATCCGGTCGCCCGCGGTGTCGAGGGCGGTGACGGCGGTGTGCGTGGCTACGCGCACGCCCGCCCGGGACGCGGCGCGCGCGTAGCCCTCGATGACCAGCCCGGGGCGGGCGTGGCCGTCGGTGGGCGAGTGGACGGCGGCCACGAGCCCGTCGGTGCTGACGTAGGGGCACAGCCGTCGGGCCTCCTGCGGGCCGATCATGCGGCTGGGCACGTCGAGGGCGTTCTGGGTCCTGACGCAGGCCTCGAAGTCCGTGGCCTGCTGCTCGCTGGTGAGCAGGAAGAGGTAGCCGACGCTGTCGAGCCGGATGTCGGCGCCGGGGCGGTGCGGGAAGTCCTGGTAGGCGCGCAGGCTCCGGCTGCCCAGCTGGATGTTGAGCGGATCGGAGAACTGGGCGCGGACGCCGCCGATGGGCTTGCCGGAGCTGCCGCAGCCCAGCTCGCCGCGTTCGACGACGACGATGTTCGTCACTCCGGCCTCGGCCAGGTGGAACGCGGCGCTGGTACCCATGACCCCGCCGCCGATGATCACGACGTCGGCGGCGGGCGGAACGGTGCGGAAGGAGGACGAGGAGGGCGAAGAGAGCGAGGAGGACAAGTGGCCGGTCCCTTCCCGAGGCGGGCACCGGGCCGGAGGGACCTCCGGTCCGGCGCGCCGCGGCTGTCGCAGTGCAGGACGATGCCGATCAGCTATCTGCCGGTCATCGTGCAGCACCCCGACCGTTGACGTCTATGAACAGTTATTGCTCGTGATCTATTAGGGTTCCTATATGGACTGGACGAGTGCCCAGCTGCGTTCCCTCGTCGAACTGACCCGGCGCGGCACCATCACCGCGGTGGCGGAGTCCCTGGGATACACCCCCGGCGGGGTCTCGCAGCAGATCGCGGCGCTGGAGAAGGCCACCGGCATGGAGCTGCTGCGGCGGACCGGGCGCAGGGTGGAGCTGACCGACGCGGGGATGACGCTGGCCCGGCACGCCGAGCGGATCCTGTCCACGGAGGCCGAGGCCGTCGAGGCGCTGGAGCGCACCCGCAACGACGCCTCGGGCACGCTGCTGGTCGGCCTGTTCGCCACGGCCGCCGCCGAGATCCTGCCCCCGGCGCTGCGCACGGCGCGCGAGGAGCATCCGGGGCTGACGGTCCACAGCCGTGACATGGACGTGGACGAGGTGTACGACGCGGTGGCCTCCGGGGCCGTGGATCTGGCGCTCGGCCTCGACTATCCGGACGTACCGATCCCGCGCGATCCGGCCCTGCGGGTGATGCGGCTGCACCGGGAGCGCTTCTCGCTCGCGGTGCCGACGGGTTCGATGGGCCGCCGGGAGAGCGTCACCATGGCGCAGACCCGCGGTCTGGGGTGGATCCTGCCGTCCGCCGAGAGCTACTACGGGCGGGCCGTGCGCACCGCGTTCCGCCGGGCGGGCGTCGAGCCCGAGGTGCTGCACGAGGTGACGGACACCGCGGCGACCCTGGCGCTGGTGGAGGCGGGGGTGGGGGTGAGCACGGTGACGGATCTGATGCTCAGGCTGCGGCCCTCCCGATTCGATGTGGTGCGGCTGCGCGAGACGGTCGAGCGGCACATCGTCGTGGTGTTCCGCTGTGCCGCCGAGCGGCGGCCCACCGTGGTGGCGCTCGTCGACGTCCTGCGCGCCGTGGCGCAGACGGGGCTGGGCGGGCGAGCATAAGCGTTCCTTGTTCCCCGGTATCAATTCTGTCGCCCTGCCGACCCTTGTTGGGGCGGGGCCACCGGCCACATCGTGAGGTGGACCACGGATCCATCGATCTACGGAGAAGGACGGACCGACGTGGCTGACGCACTCTCCCTCGTCGACGACTGGGGGCCCGAGAAGATCGTCGTCGTCTCCCACCGGCGCACCGGCATGAAGGGCGTGCTGGTCATCGACAACACGGCCCGGGGCACGGCCAAGGGCGGAACCCGGATGAGCCCCACGGTGACGGTCGGGGAAGTCGCCCGTCTGGCCCGCGTCATGACGTGGAAGTGGGCCGGGGTCGACCTCTTCTACGGGGGCGCCAAGGCGGGCATCGCCGCCGATCCCGCGTCGCGCGACAAGGAGGCGATCCTGCGCGCGTTCGCCCGCGCGCTGTCCAACGAGGTGCCCCGCGAGTACGTCATGGGGCTGGACATGGGGCTGACCGAGAGCGACGCCGCCATCATCCAGGACGAACTGGGGGACCGCGGCGCGGCCGTCGGCACCCCGGAACACCTGGGCGGCGTCGCCTACGACAAGCTCGGGGTCACCGGCTACGGCATCGCCGAGGCCGCCGAAGCCGCCGCGCAGCGCCGCGGGCTGTCCCTGTCCGGCTGCCGGGTGGCCATCCAGGGGTTCGGCGCGGTGGGCGCCGCCGCGGCGGCACGGTTCGCCGAACTGGGCGCCACCGTGGTGGCCGTGTCCACGGCCCGCGGTGCGCTGCACGACCCCAGCGGGCTGGACGTGCGCTCCCTGCTGGCCGCCCGCGAGGAGCACGGCGACGACTTCGTCGTCCGGCACGCCGAGGGCGAGGTGCTCGCCTCCGGCCAGGAACTCACCGTCGACTGCGACATCCTGGTGCCCGCCGCCCTCCAGGACGTCATCGACGACCGTACGGCCCACCTGATCAAGGCCGGACTGGTCGTCGAGGGCGCCAATCTGCCCACCTCCCCGGCGGCCCAGGAGATCCTCGCCGGGCGCGGCATCACCGTGCTGCCCGACTTCGTGGCCAACGCCGGCGGTGTCGTCGCCGCCGCGTTCGCCATGGACGCCCGCTACTCCGGTTTCCGGCCCGAGACCCGCACCATCTTCGAGACGATCTCCGGTCGGCTGCGCGCGAACGCGGTCACCGTCCTGGACGAGGCCGAGCGCCGTGGCACGACTCCGCACGCGGCCGGGCGCGGGCTGGCCGAGGAGCGCGTCCGCGCCGCCATGCGCAGCAAGGGACGCCTGCCCGTCTGAGGGATCAAGGGGTCGCGGTGGTCAGGTCGCGGTGGCCTCCGCCGCGGCCCGCCCCGTCCGACGCCCCGAGAACAGGCAGCCGCCCAGGAACGTGCCTTCCAGGGAGCGGTATCCATGGACGCCACCGCCGCCGAATCCCGCGGCCTCCCCCGCCGCGTACAGCCCGGGGACCGGCTCGCCGGTGGCGTCCAGGACACGCCCTGACAGGTCGGTCTGAAGCCCGCCGAGGGTCTTGCGGGTGAGGATGTTGAGGCGTACGGCGATCAGCGGTCCGGCGCCGGAGTCCATGATCTTGTGCGCCGAGGCGGTGCGGCTCAGGGTGTCCCCGGGGTAGGCGAGCGCGTTGCGGATGCCCATGACCTGGACGTCCTTGGTGTACGGGTTGTCGATCTCCCGGTCCCGCGCGTCGATCTGGCGCTTGAGGTCGGCCAGGTCGATGAGGTTGTCCCCGGTCAGCTTGTTCATCCCGCGGACGAGTTCGGGCAGCGTCGTCGCGACGACGAAGTCGACGCCGTTCTTCTTGAACTTCTCGATCGGCTCGGGGGTCTGCCAGATGCGCGAGAGGAGCTGGAGGATGTCCTTGTTGGTGAGGTCCGGGTTCTGCTCGGAGCCGGAGAGCGCGAACTCCTTCGCGATGATCTTCTGTGTGGTGACGAACCAGGAGTAGTCGTAGCCGGATCCGGTGATCGACTTCAGGGTGCTGAGGGTGTCGTAGCCGGGGAGGTCGGGGGCGGAGAAGCGCTTGCCCTGGGCGTCGAACCACATCGAGGACGGCCCCGGCAGGATCCGGATGCCGTGGTCGGCCCAGATCGGGTCGTAGTTCTTCAGCCCCTCGGTGTAGTGCCACATCCGGTCGGGGTTGACGATGCGTCCGCCCGCCTTCTCGGTGATGGCGAGCATGCGGCCGTCCACGTACGCCGGGACGCCGGTGATCATGCGCTTGGGCGGAGTGCCCAGCCGGTCCGGCCAGTTCTGCCGTACGAGATCGTGGTTGGCGCCGATGCCACCGGAGGTGACGATCACCACCGGGGCGCGCAGCTCGAAGTCGCCGACCACGGTGCGGGAGCTGGCCTTGCCGCGCTGGGCGTTGCTCGGTTCCAGGACCGCGCCGCGGACACCGGTCACGGTGCCGCCGGTCGTGACGATCTCGTCGACCCGGTGCCGGTGCTTGAACGCCACCCGGCCGTCCGCCACCGCGGCCCGTACCTTCTTCTCGAACGGCTCGACCACGGCCGGTCCGGTGCCCCAGGTGACGTGGAAGCGGGGGACCGAGTTGCCGTGCCCGTCCGCGAGACCGCCGCCGCGCTCGGCCCAGCCGACGATCGGGAACCAGCGCACGCCGAGCCCGTGGAGCCAGGACCGCTTCTCCCCGCCCGCGAAGTCGACGTACGCCTCGGCCCACTGGTGGGCCCAGTAGTCCTGGCCGCGCGGATCGCCCACGCCGCGGTCGAATCCGGCCGTGCCCAGCCAGTCCTGCCAGGCCAGTTCGTGGGAGTCCTTGATGCCCATCAGGCGCTGCTCTTCGGAGTCGACGAAGAACAGCCCGCCGAAGGACCAGAACGCCTGCCCGCCGACATTGCTCTCCGGCTCCTGGTCCAGGAGCAGCACCGTGCGCCCCGCCGCCGCCAGTTCCGCCGTCGCGACCAGTCCGGCGAGCCCGTGGCCGACCACGATCGCGTCCGCCTCCGCGGACGAGGACGAGGCTCCGGCGGCGAAGGCGGGGACCGTCTGGTCGACGGCCGCTGCCGCGAGCACGCCTCCGGCCACCGTCAGGGCGCGGCGTCGGGTGATCGACGTCGGGGATGCGGGGTTCTCCATGGGCGGCCCTCCCGGTGAGGTGCGGACGGTGCGCGGTGCGTGGGGGCAGCGCGGACGGACGCGGAGGCTGTCACCGCGACGGCCGCGCTGTTACCGTCGGTAGCGCACAGGAAATCAGGTCGGCACAGCGGCGCGGTAGTAGCTGGGCGTCAACGCGGTCACCGCTTCGTTGTGGCCCGGCGACAGCGGCGCCGCCGGAACGGAAAAGGGGCTCATGGCCGTCGTCCACGAGCGCGAGCCGGTCACCGAGATCCTGCGGGCCATGGCCGTCGACGCGGACGTGTGCGGCGAACTCGTGCGCGCGGCGCGCGCCCACTCCCCCGAGGTGGCCCGGCTGACCGAAGCGGAGACCCGCTCCCACGTCCTCGCGATGATCCGCGCGGCCGGGGCGTGGTTCAGCACCTTCGACCGGGTCGAGGAACAGGACTTCACCACCGCCCTGTTACTGGGCGCCGACCGGGCCGGTCAGGGCGTGCCGGTGACCGCCGTGCTGCGCGGTGTGCAGGCCGCGCTCACCCGGGCGGTGGAGATCAGCGTCGACCGCTGCCGGACGTCCGGGGTGCCCGACGGCGCGCTGCTCCCCGTGATCCTGCGGCTGAAGGAGTACGGCGACGCCATCGAGCGCCATGTCATCAACGGGTACCACGCGGCGGAGCGGGGACCGGCGCACGAGACGGACGGGCTGCGCGGCAGGCTGCTGCGGCAGGTGCTGATCGACGGAGTCATCCCCCGCGCCGAGGAGTTGGCCGGGGCCGGAGTCCGGGCCGAGGACGGCCACGGCCCGCACCACTGCCTCGTCGCGGAGGCCACCGGGCCCGGGCACGCCCAGCGCCTGATGCGCCGCCTCTCCGCGCTGCACGGGGTGTCCGGGCTGGTCGAGGGGCGCGTGGTGGGCCTGTGCCCCCGGCTGCCGCAGGGCGGTGACCTGGGGATCCCCGACCTGGTCGTGGCCTCTCCGGCGGCTCCGCTGGACCAGTTGCGCCCGCTGTACCGGCTGTGCGTCCGCGCCGTGGACCTCGGCGCGGCGGCGGGGCGGCACGGATGGTACGAACTCACCGACTTCGCCGCGGAGATCGCGGTGGCGGACCAGCCGCTGCTGGGCTCGTACCTGAGCGGTCGGCTCCTGGGCGGCCTCGACACCTCGGACGCGTTTCACCGGCAACTCGCGCTCACCGCGCTGACGTTCCTCGACACCGGCCGCCGCCTGGACCAGACCGCGGCGACCCTGTTCACCCACCCCAACACCATCCGCTACCGGCTCGGCCGGTTCCAGCAGATCACCGGCACCTCGCTGACCGACACCCGCCCCGACAGCCGCGGCGGACCGCTGGACACCCTGCACTGGTGGTGGGCCCTGACCACCTGGCTGAGCCGGGAATGACGGCACCCCCACACGATCCACCACAGCCGGACGAGTTCGTGGAGATGTTTTGAAGAAGTGAAATGAAGGGTGACGACAGGTATCGCAAAGTTAAAGCATTGGTACCGGAATTCGGCGCGAAGCCCGGTACGCAAAGAGCGTTTCGTCCACTGATCAACCGTCATCCGCCCCCCTGAGGCACGCCGTTGACATGTGAAGACCCGGTGCCCGAACCGCGACCACAGGACCGTTCTTCGCGAGGGGAATTACGGACCGGACGGTAGGGTGACGTGCGCAGTCCCGGGTCGGTTCCAGAACAGGACTTGCAGCGAAACTCACCCTTGCAGTAACTAGATGCCCCATGAAACTTTTTACTCGCAACTTTTCGCCCCGCTCCACGGCGACCCAGGACGCCCCGGCCGCCCCCGATCGCGCCGCCGAGGCGGCTCCCGGGCTGTCGGCCCTCACCGGGGAATGGATCATCGACGCGGCGCACAGCAGGATCGGTTTCTCCGTCCGGCACGCCATGGTGACCACGGTGCGCGGCGCGTTCACCGAATATGAGAGCCTCCTCTACTTCGACGGCCGGAACCCGGCCCGCTCCCGGGCCGAGATCGTGCTGTCCAGCGCCAGCGTCGACACCGGTGTCGAGCAGCGGGACGCCCACCTGATGAGCCGCGACTTCCTGGACGCCCGGGCCTACCCGCGCATCAGCTTCCGCAGCCGCGAGGTGGAGCTCGCGGGCCAGGACGTCTACCGCATGACCGGCGACCTCACCATGAGAGACGCCACCCGCCCGGTGGTCCTGGAGCTGACCTACATCGGCCACGTCACCGACCCCTTCGGCGACGAGCGCGTCGGCTTCGACGGCACCACCACCATCAACCGCTCCGACTGGGGCCTGACCTACAGCGCCAAACTGGCCCAGGGCGGGGCCATGGTGAGCGAGAAGGTCCGCCTCCAGTTCGACATCGCGGCCATCCGCAACCCCTCCGCGGGCTGACCCCGCGCCGTACGCCCCCCATGACAACCGCCGCCTCCCGGCGCTCCTTGCCGCGGAGGCCCTCTACACTTCCGTCGCGTCAAGTCTTCAGCAAGCGCTTACGACGAGAATCGCGAGGGCAGCATGACGGCGCGTACCTCCCCCGGCCGGTCCGCGGAACCCACCCTGGACCGCAGGGGTTTCCTCCGGCGTTCCGCCTCGGTCCCGGCGGGGCTGATCACCCTCCCGACGGCGTTAGCCCTCCTGCCCGGCCCCCTGGCCCGGGCGGCGGAGAGGACGGCCGAGCGGACCCTCACGGCCTTCGTCGACGACTACGAGACCAACACCACGGCCAACCTCACCCCCGAGACCAACGCGGCCCTCCGCATCCTCAGCGGTGTGCAGCGGCTCTGGCACACCGGCACGGCCTGGAACAACGGCACCCCGCTCGCGGCCGGTGTGCTGCGCGCCAACATGCGCTACTCGATCGCCCTCACCACGCGGCGCACCGACGCCCAGGCGCGGCAATCCTTCATCTACGACCGCCAGGACCAGAGTTACGCGGCCACCGGCGGCCTCGGCCCGCTCACCGAGGTCTACCGCACCGGCGCCAAGGCCGTCACCAGCATCACCAGCGCCCCGGACACCACCCCGGACACCACGGTCAGTGACGCCGTGCCGCCCGGCGCACCCGCCGGTTCCGCCATCGGGGCCGGGGCCACCGACTCGGACCTGGGCGACGTCGTCCGGCTCGTGCGGACGCTGCGCGGCCCGTACGCGTCGGGCAACCCCGCCAAGTACGGCTACCAGTACCCGCGTCCCTGGCGGATGACGGAGCACAGCGAGGTCGTCGCCACCGGCGCCACGGACGCGTTCGGCTTCCCCGTCTACGCCTCCGAAGTGGCCGTCACCCCCCAGTTGCTGCGTCAGCGCGGCACCACACCGGCCGAGGACGGGGGCTTCCCGAGCGGTCACACCAACGCGCTGTACCTGGCCGGTCTCGCGCTGGCGTACGCCATACCCGAGCGGTTCCAGGAACTGCTGACCCATGCCTCCGCGGCCTCCCACACCCGGATCGTGTCCGGCATGCACTCCGCCCTCGATGTCATCGGCGGCCGCATCCTGGCCACCGCGCTGGCGGCCGCGGCGCTGTACGACCCGGCCAACGCCGGACTCAAGGCCGCCGCGCGCCGGCAGGCCGCCGACTACCTCCGATCCCGGACCGGCACCACGGCCGACACGCTGTGGGACCATGCGCACGCCGCGGGCACGGACACCGACCCGTACGCCGATCGCGCCGCCAACGCCCGCGCGTTCACCTCACGTCTGACCTACGTCCTGCCCAGGGGCGGCGGACACCGCGAGATGACCGTGCCCAAGGGCGCCGAGGTGCTCATCGAGACCCGGCTGCCCTATCTCACCGCGCACCAGCGCCGGGAGGTGCTGCGCACCACCGCCGTCCCTTACGGATACGCCCTGCTGGAGGGGCCCGAGCAGTGGGGACGGCTCAACCTCTTCGCGGCGGCGGACGGTTACGGGGCGTTCGACCGCGACGTGCGCGTGGAGATGGACGCGAGGCATGGCGGGTTCGGCGCGGCCGACACCTGGCGCAACGACATCACCGGCGACGGCGGCCTCGTCAAGCGGGGCACCGGCACCCTGACCCTCACCGGCCGCAACCGCTACGGCGGCGGCACCCGCGTCGAGGCGGGAACCCTGGTCGCGGGGTCGCCGGAAGCCCTGGGCACCGGAGACGTCCGGGTCCACGGCGGCGCCCTGCGGCTCGCGTCGCCCGGCGGAGTACGGGCGCGGCGGGGCCTCGTCGTGGCCTCCGGCGCCACGCTGGAGGTGGTGCCAAACCCCGGCGCACGGGAGGTAGTTGGGGCCCCCGGCGAACGGGAGGTGGTCGCAGCCACCGGCGACGGCGGTACGCCCGCGCTCACGGTCGCCCGGTCCGCCGTGCTCGGCGACGGCGCTGTCCTCGACATCCGGCTGGGCAGCCGCCACTCCCCCGTCCGGCACACCCGCATCAGGGTGCTGCACGCCCGTGGCGGGCTGCACGGCCGGTTCGCCGCCATCAGGGTCCGCGCGGAGGGGCACACGTACACCGCCGTGCCGTCGTACTCCCGGGACACGCTCACCGTACGGCTGGTGTGAACCGTCAGGGGTGGCCGCAGCGCTCCGGCTGCGGCCACGGCACGAACGCCCCGTCCTCGCCCTCCACCAGGAGCCGCTTGCCGTGGGCCAGCACCCCGCGCGGCTGGAGCCCGGTCAGGCTCGCGGTGGTGTACGCGGCGCTCAGGCTGCCCAGGTCGTGCACCAGACCGATCTTGAACAGCGAGCGGGTCTCCGCGATGGCCTCGTGGTCCCCCGCGCGCATCACCACGCGCAGCTCGGGCGCGACGGCCAGCGCCGCCACCGACACGGAGATGTTGTCCAGGTCGTCCGACGCCACCGCGGCCATCGCCTGCGCCCGCCCGAGGCGGAGCTTGCGCAGCACGAACTTGTCCGTGGCGTCGGCGACGACGACGGGCACCCCGAGCGCCCTGGCCAGCCGGAGGTTCGGGGCCGCCGGGTTCCGCTCGACCGCGATCACACCGATGCCCAGGTCCTGGAGCTGGGTGCACAGCCGCAGCCCCACCTGTCCGAGCCCGACGACGACCACATGGCCGCCGCGGGGCAGGGCGCGCGGGCCCACGATGCCGACCGCCCGCGGGGCGAGCAGCCGGTCGACGACACCGGCGGTGAAGACGGCGGTGAAGACGATGGTGATGAGCATCGCGAGGCCGGAGAACATCAGGTACGCGTGCGAGCCGTGGGCGAGCGCCGGGCCGACGGCCGATACGGTGCGCGCCGCCTCGAAGAACGCCTCGACGGGGGTGCGGTGGTGCAGGGCCACCAGCCAGACCCAGTCCGTCAGCAGCACGGCGAGCAGCCCGGCGAAGCCCATCAGCATGATCCGCGAACTGCCGTCGTGCGGCCGCAGCTGCCCCCGGAACTTCCCCAGCCACGCCCGGTACCGCAGGGAGCGCGGCGGCCGGTACGGCTGGAGGCGCACCGTGTCCCCGTCCCAGCGGGCGCCCGCGTGGCCCGAGGCCGTCCTGGTGAGCGCGAGCAGATCGGGCTGGAGGCAGCCCGCCAGGAGGACCGGCGCGGCCACGTCGGCCGGGGAGGTGACCTGGCAGTTCGGGACCACGCGCACCAGCTGGTCGGCCACGGTCCGGTCGAAGATCGTCACCACAAGGGTGACCTTGGGGTGGATGTGTTCCACCGCGAGCGCGTAGCGCAGGGACTCGGCGTCGTCCTCGAGCAGGATCGCGACGCCCGCCACCTCCCGGTCCAGCGCCTGGCGCAGGTCCTCGTCCGTGGGCTGGGCGAAGTGGCGCACCCGGTGTCCGGCCGCCCGCAGGGAGCCGCAGACCTTGCGCGCCACCTCGCCGCCGATCACGACGAAGTACCGCTCACCGAGCGTGTCGGGGGTGTGCACCTCCCGCATCCGGCTCCTCCTCGACGCGCTCGACCGTGGCGTATGCCCGCACACGGTAGGCGTGCGGGCATCGCGCCACCATGAACAGATGCCACACGGTCAGGGCCGCCGATCAGACATATGCTCAACGTCGTCGAGGTAGGAGGACACCCAGGCCAGGGGCGCGTTCCAGTTGATGGTGATCTCGTTGGTGGAGAACGCCATGATGTCGTCGGCGTAGCACATCGCCGGGGCACAGCCCTTCAGCTTCTTGGCCGAGACCGGGTCCTCCAGCCCGGAGTTCGGGCCACCGGCCAGCGAACCGCGGGCCGGGCTCGGCAGCTTGGCGTCGATCTGGTGCGCCCAGAAGCGGTGGTGCTGACGGTGTGAGTCCCGTTCGCCGTAGCCCGTGACATAGGACTGGTTGAGCGGATTGCCGCCCAGCAGATAGTCCATGCCGCGCCGCACCGCGTCGAGGTAGCGGGTGGTGCCGGTCAGATCGTGTGCGGTGGCGAGCACGACCATGTTGTTCAGCACCTGGCTGTTGGAGCCCCACTCGTACTTTCCGCCCTTCGGCGCGTACGGAACGCCGTAGGCCGACTTCGCGGAGTCCGAGGCGTAGCGGTCGGCGGCCTTCGTCACCGTCGCGCGCACGGCGGCGCGCTGCTTGTCGGTGAGCTTGCTGGGGGCGGTGGCCAGGTCGAGGGCGCCGAGGCCCGCCGTCGCCGACCAGGACAGGGCGCCGCCGCGCGGGAAGAGCGCGTCGACGTCGCCGTGCAGCGGTGAGCGGAGGAACGCCGTGCGGTAGGTGTCCTCACCGGTGGTGAGGAACAGCTCGGCGGCGGCCCAGTAGAACTCGTCGCCGACGTGGCGGTCGCCGTAGGCGCCGCCCCCGATGGAGTCCTTGTCGCCGGCGAACATCATCGGATGCTTCTTGGCCGCGGCCCAGGCGGTCCGGGCCGTCTCCAGGCACCGGGCGGCGTAGTCCGGGTCGTAGGGCTGGAAGAGGCGGGCGCACTGCGCGGCGGCGGCCGCCAGGTTGAGCGTGGCCGCGGTGGACGGCGGACGCAGCACCCGCGGCTGCTTGTCCTGGTCAGGGCGCGTCGGGAACCCGGTCCACTTCTTGTCGTGCATCTTGTGGAACGCCATTCCGGCGTACGGCTTGCCCTGGGGGACCTGCATGCGCATGAGGAAGTCCATCTCCCAGCGCGCCTCGTCGAGGATGTCCGGGACGCCGTTGCCGCGCTCGGGCACCCGCAGCTTGCCGTCACTCAGCGCGTCGCCGTTGGCACCCCGGGTGGTACGGGTGCGCTCGTAGGCGGACATCAGCTGGGCGACGGAGATGCCGCCGTTGACGACGTATTTGCCCTGGTCACCGGCGTCGTACCAGCCACCGGAGACATTCCGCCGGTAGTCGGAGCCGTGCCACCGGAAGGGGACGTCGGTGTCGCCACGGTGCGCGGCGGCCCTGTCATGGCCCGCGGGGCGGGCGTACCGGGCCCCGACGAGATCCTTGTCGATCTTGATGCCGCTGCGGTTGTGGTAGAAGTACGCCAGCGAGTCGTCGCGCAGCACGCCGTAGAGGTGGTCGCCGATGGTGAACGGCTCGCTCCTCTGCCCGCCGATGGTGATGGTGTAGCCCTCGCCCGCGTCGGTGACCTTGCTGAAGTCGAAGGTCTGGACGCGCTGCCGGGAGCTGGGGTCGACGCTCGCGGGGGTGGTGACGCCACCGGCCCGCTTGGTGCCGTCGGCGGTCTTGAGCGTCCATGTCAGGGGCCGGGTGGCGTCGGTCACGACGGTGCCCTTCTTGGGGCCGTGCGTCGGATAGCCGACCTGGTTGACCCGCACCGGCGAGCCGGTGTGGCCCTGGGGACCGGGCTTCTCGGCCCCCTGGGCGGTCCGGCCGTCCGCGGCCCCGGCGGCGGGTGCGGCCAGGGCGCCCAGCGCCAGACCGGCGGCGACGGCCGCGCCCAGCACGCGCGGGCATCGTTCGACGTGTAGAGCCATGTCCCAGAGCCTAGGAAACCACCCTGACCTGCGGCTTCGTACGCTTAGTCGAAATCTGGCTACGCATATCGACGGAGTCCCGCCTACCTCAATTGAGGTAGGCGGGACTCCGCGGACGTCAGCTCACGGACGTCAGCTCACGTCGGAGACCTTCCAGCGCTGGTTCGCGCCGGACGTCGGGGTCCAGACGGTGACGGCGGCGCCGTCGTGCGTGGCCTGTCCGCCCACCTCCAGCAGCCGGCCGGTGGCCGCGTTGACCAAGGTCCAGGTGCCGTCACCGGTGGTCGACATGATCCACTGGGTGGCCTTGTCACGCTTCCCGTGGTCCGGCTCCAGCACCGGTGCGCCGTTTCGGACGGCCAGCCGCTTGCCTTCCACGGGGTTGGTGAACACGTACCGCTGCCGGTTGCCGGTGTCGCCGCTGATCTGGCGCAGCTGCCACTTCTGGCCGGTGGCGGCCGTGTCCGCGCCCTTGATGACGAGCTTGCTGCCGTCGTCGGCGACGGTGAGCGCCTTGCCGCTCTGGACACCGGTCAGCTCGTACGTGTGGCCCTTGCGCAGCTCGGCGGCGTCCTCGGCCACCCCGGACACGCCCTTGACGAGGAAAGTCGTCACGGACTGGGCGGGCGCGGTGAAGGTGGCCTTCTCGTCGGTCACCTCGATGGCGTCCTGCCGCTCCAGCTTGCCCTTGGCGCTGGTCACCACGGGGGTGACGGTGGCGTGGCGGCTGATCTTGCCGAACTTGGACAGGTCGAGGGTGACGGCACGCTCGGCGGCGCCGCTGTTGACGTGGACGACGGTGGCCGCGTTGCCCTTCTTGGAGACGGCCGCGGCGCTGGAGGTGTCATCGGTCTTGATGAGCCGGTCGCCGGGCTTGATGTAGTGGGTGAAGTTGCGGGCCGTGTCGAACTTGGTGTTGGTGCGGATGGGGCAGGTCTCGAGCGTGTCCTTGGAGGTGCAGCTGAACGGGATCTGGATGCTGCCCCAGTTCCCGCCCTTGGCCGACTCCCCGCCGGGCTTCATGTTGTCGTAGTCCTCGACCGGCTGCCAGAACACCCAGGCCTTGGGCTCCAGTTCGCGCAGGTCGTCCACCATCTGCCGGGCGAGTCCGAGGCCGGGCCGCATATCGGTGAAGCTCTGGCCGTCGCCCCAGTCGCCCTCGACCTCGCTCATCCACAGCGGCTTGTCCGCCGCCTTGGCGAGGTCGCGCGCGCTGGTGCGGCCGCCGGTGCCATAGGTGTGGACGTTCATCTGGCCGACGAGGTCGCGCACCGTTTGCGGGTAGGTGTTCCAGTTCTGCGTGAAGATGGAGGGGTTGGTCTCGTCCATCGCGGAGATCTTCGCGCCGGTCCGCGCCTTCTTCAGGGCGGGCGCCAGCGCGCCGATCACCTTCTGCTGGACCTCCGGGCCGATGTGCGCGCCCTCCTGACGGCCGCCGACCGGCTCGCCGTCGGCTCCCAGGCGGGTGCTCCAGTAGTTGGTGTTGGGTTCGTTGAACGGGTCGACGGTGTCGACCTTGATGCCGTGTGCCTTCTCCAGCCGCTTGGTGGCGCCCGCCATATAGGCGGCGAAGTCGTCGACGGATTCCGGCTTGAGCTGTTCGTCGGTGGCGTTGAAGCCGCCGGAGACATAGCCGCTCTCGGTCATGAACCAGGGCGGCGAGTTGCTGAAGGTCTCCCAGTGGTCGATGTCGCCTCTGATGCGGTCGATCCACCAGCGCTGGGTGGCGTCGGCGTCCGGGTTCCAGTCGGCCTTGTCGTCCGCGCTCCACCAGTCGGTGTCCTCGCGCGTGGTGCCCTCCGGGGCCTTCCACCAGCCCTCGACCGCTCCCCCGGCGCGGAGGTAGTCCTTGACGTCCGGGGCGTTGCCACCGCCGATGTTGTAGCGGGCGATGTTGAGGGCCAGGCCGCTGTCCCCGAAGAGCAGCCCGGCCAGCTTCTCGCGGATCTCCTTGGGATAGTCGCCGGTGGCGTTGGCGAACCAGACCAGGCTGGTGCCCCAGCCCTCGAATCTGTCGGCCTGGTACGAGGGATCGGGTGAGACGGTGACGGCGTCGGCCGTGGCCGCCGCCGGGGCCTGCGCGGTCACCGGCGGGGCGGTGATGAGGGCCGCCCCGGTGGCCAGGGCGGTGACTCCGATGGTTCCCAGGAGGCGTCGTGTGCGGGTACGGCGTGCCAACGTGTGCTCCCAACTCGTGTGCGGACGCTTCGGTGGACCGGCCGCCGTGCCCGCGGGGGCGACGGCGGAGTTTCAGGAGGCGGTGACAGACGTGGCGGATCCCGCCGTCAGGTCGCGGGCTGTCGCAGCACGGCGACGCCCCTGGGGGCCAGGGCGAACACCCCGTCGCCCGCGGCACCGCCGATCAGGGGCTCCCCGGCGAGTCCGGTCAGCGGCACCGTCGTGTCGGTGCGGTTGACCAGGAACAGATAGCGGCTGCCGCCGTCGCGGCGCACGGCCAGCTCGACGCTTCCCCGGGCGCCCTCCGGCAGTTCGCTGGTGACCCCGGCGGGGGCGAGCAGCGCGGGCAGCAGTCCGGTGAGGCCGTCCGTGCCCAGCCGGGTCGAGACGTACGCGGCCGACCCCCCGCCCACCGCGCGGCGGGTGACGGCGGGGCGGCCGGGGTACGTCCCGTCGCGGTAGTGGGCCAGCACCTCCACCTCGGGGGCGGTGACGGTGATCCGGTCGGTCCACAGGGTGCCGGTGACCGTGCCGTCGGACCCTGCTGCGCTCTCGATCTCGACCGTCTCGCCGTCGAGCAGCGGACCGAACTCCTCGATGCGGATGCCGAGCAGCTCGCTGAGGGCCCCCGGGTAGCCGCCGAGCCACACGTGGTCGTTCTCGTCCACGACACCGGAGAAGTAGGTGGCGATCAGGTGGCCGCCCTGCTCCGCGTACCGGGTGAGGTCCTTGGCCAGCGCCGCGGGGACCATGTGCAGCACCGGCGTGATCAGCACCTCGTACCGGCCGAGGTCGGCGGTCGCGGTGATGACGTCGGCGCGTATGCCGAGGGCGAGGAGCGCGGAGTACCAGTCCAGCGCCTCCTGGCGGTAGTCGAGGCGGGAGGTCGGGTGGGAGTCCTGTTCGCTCGCCCACCACGACTCCCAGTCGAAGACGATCCCGACCCGGGCCGGTTCGCGTTCGGTCCCCGCCACCGGGGACAGGGTCCGCAGGGTCCGGCCGAGGGCGGCCACCGAGCGGAACACCTCGCTGTCGGGCCCGGCGTGCGGCACCATCGCCGAGTGGTACTTCTCGGCGCCGGCCGCCGACTGCCGCCACTGGAAGAAGCACACGGCGTCGGCGCCGTGGGCCACGTGCAGCAGCGCGTCACGGGCCAGCTCACCCGGCCGCTTGGCCACGTTGACCGGCTGCCAGTTCACGGCGCTGGTGGAGTGCTCCATGAGGAACCAGGGGCGTCCGCCGGTGATGCCGCTGACGAGGTTCGCGGAGAAGGACAGCTCGTCGCGGTCCTGCGGGCCGGGCCTGACGTAGTGGTCGTTGGAGACGAAGTCGATCTCTCCGGCCCAGTCGGCGTAGTTCATGCCCTTGGTTTCGCCCATCACCATGAAGTTCGTGGTGACCGGAATCCCCGGGGTGAGCTCGCGCAGGACGTCCCGCTCGGCGCGCAGGTGCTCCTTCAGCGCGTCGGAGGAGAAGCGCTTGAAGTCCAGCTGCTGGGTGGGGTTCGGGTGGGAGGCGGCCAGCCGGGGCGGCAGGATCTGGTACCAGTCGCCGTACCGCTGGGACCAGAACGCGGTGCCCCAGGCGTGGTTGAGGGCGTCGAGGGTGGTGTAGCGGGCGCGCAGCCAGTCACGGAAGGCACGGGCGGCGTCGTCGGAGTAGTCGTAGATGTTGTGGCAGCCCAGCTCGTTGGAGACGTGCCAGGCCACCAGGGCGGGATGACCGGCGTACCGCTCGGCCAGCTTCCGCACCAGGCGCAGGGCGTGGGTGCGGAAGACGGGCGAGGTGGGGCGCCAGTGCTGCCGCGCCCCCGGCCACACCGTCTCACCGGAGGCGGTCACCGGGAGGATCTCCGGGTGCGCCGTGGTGAGCCAGGGCGGCGGGGACGCGGTGGCGGTGGCCAGGTCGACCCCGATGCCACCGGTGTGCAGCAGGTCCATGACCTCGTCGAGCCAGCCGAAGTCCCACGCGTCCTCGGCCGGCTGGATGCGGGCCCAGGAGAAGATCCCCACGGAGACGATGGTGACACCGGCCTCGCGCATCAGCCGGATGTCGTCCTCCCACACCTCGCGCGGCCACTGCTCGGGGTTGTAGTCCGCGCCGTAGCCGATGCGGGGGGTGAGGTCACCGTCCGGTCCCTGCGGAGGCTGGGTCTGGAGGGTGGAGATCATGGTGGTCCTTCCGGTGGACCGCACGGGGCGGCGCGGGCGGGGCTGGTTACTTCTGGACGGTGAAGCCCTGCTCTTCTCCGTACTTGACGGAGGCGTCCTGCCAGGCCTTCAGTCCGTCGGCCAGCTTGGTGCGGGAGACGTAGGCCTTGCCGACGGTGTCGTTGAAGATGGAGTTGGCGTAGACCTGGTAGGGCAGGTACGACCAGCCGCTGCCGACGTTCGCGGCCGACTCGGCGAAGATCTTGTTGGCCTTCTGGCCGCCGAAGTACGGGAACGCGGTGTTCTGGAACGCGTCGGATTCGAGGTCCGCGGTGGTCGCCGGGAAGGCGCCCTCCTTGATCCGGGTCTGCACGCCCTTGCCCGCGTTGGCGTACTCGGCGAAGGCGTAGGCGAGTTCCTTGTGCTTGCCCAGGGTGGGCAGGGCCAGGGAGCTGCCGCCGTTCTCCGCGGTGGTCTCGTCTCCCGCCTTCCACTGCGGCAGCGGTGCCACGCGCCAGTCGCCGGAGGCGTCTTTCACGCCGGAGGCGAAGTTGGCGGGCATCCAGGCGCCGGTGGTCAGGGTGGCGATGGTGCCGTCGCCGAGGCCCTTGTACCAGTCGTCGGTCCAGCCGGTGATGGGCGCGACCAGCTTGTCGTCGAGGAGCTTCTGCCAGGTGTCGGTGTACTTCTTGGCGCCCGCGTCGGAGAAGTCGATCTTCACCTTGGTGCCGTCGACCTTGTACGGGCGGGAACCGGCCTGCCACAGCATGCTGGTGGCGGTGCCGCCCTCGCCCGTGTCAGCGGTGATGTACGCCTTGGGGTTGGCCTTGTGCAGGTCGCGCGCGGTCTTGACGTACTCGTCCCAGGTGGTCGGCACCTTGAGCTTGTACTTGTCGAAGACCTTCTTGTTGTAGAACATCGCCATGGGCCCGGAGTCCATGGGCAGGGCGTAGACGTCCTTGCCGGACTTCACGGAGTTCCACGGGCCCGGGGAGTACTTTTCGGCGAGCTTGTCCGCGCCGTACGGGGCCAGCTTGTCGAGGGCCTTGGTCAGGGCGTACTCGCCCAGCGCGTAGTACTCGATCTGCGCGACGTCGGGGACGCCCTTCTTCGCGGCGATGGCGTTCTGGAGGGCCTTGTACTGGTCCTTGTTGGTGCCCGCGTTGACCAAGTTGACCTTGACCGCGGGGTGTTCCCTCTCGAAGTCGTCGGCGACCTTCTTCAGCGTGGGTTCCCAGGCCCACACCGTCAGGGTGCCGCCCTTCTTCAGGGCCTTGTCGATGTCCTTGGCGGACACCGGCTTCTGGTCGGCGGCACCGTCGTCAGAGCCGCCGCAGGCGGTGGCGCCCAGGGTGAGGGCGGAGACCAGGGCTATGCCGCGCAGCAGGCGGCGGGCGTTCTTGCGCATGGGCGTGCTTTCCACTTCTTCGTGGTGCGGGGCTTCTTCGTGGTGCGGGGCGGTGGGGCTGTTCCTTGACGGGGCGGGGTTATTCCTTGACGCTTCCGGCGGCGAGCCCGGACTGCCAGTACTTCTGGAGCAGGAGGAACGCGGCGATCAGCGGCACGATGGTGATGAGGGAGCCGGTGATGACGAGGTTGAACACGGCCTCGCCACCGGCGGTCGCGGCCTGCTCGTTCCAGCTGTGGAGGCCCAGCGTCAGCGGATACCAGTCCGGGTCCTTCAGCATGATCAGCGGCAGGAAGTAGTTGTTCCAGGTGGCGACCATCGTGAACAGCAGGACGGTCACGATGCCGGGCGCGAGCAGCGGCAGGACGACCTGGAAGAAGGTGCGCACCTCGCTCGCGCCGTCGATGCGGGCGGCCTCCAGCAGTTCGTCGGGTACGGCCTCGGTGGCGAAGACCCACATCAGGTACAGGCCGAACGGCGAGATGAGGGACGGGATGATCACCGCCCAGGGGGTGTTGGTCAGGCCCATCTTGCTGAACATCAGGAAGGTGGGCACGGCCAGCGCCGTGCCGGGCACCGCGACGGCGCCGATGACGACGGCGAAGACGGCGCGCTTGCCCGGGAAGGTGAACTTGGCCAGGGCGTAGCCGCCCAGGACCGCCAGCAGGGTGGCTCCGCCGGCCCCGGCCACCACGTACAGCAGGGTGTTCAACAGCCAGCGGGTGAAGACGCCGTCCTGGTAGGTGAGCGTCTCCCGGATGTTGTCCCACAGGGCGAAGTCGCCGCTGAACCACAGCCCGAACGACCGGGCCAGGCCCTCCTGGGTCTTGGTGGCGCTGATGACCAGCCAGGCCAGCGGCACCAGCGAGTACAGCAGGACCAGCCCGGTGAGGAGGGTCAGCAGCACGCTGCGGCGCGGGCGGCGCCCCTCGGCGCGCTTGCGGGAGCTGCGCAGCCGGGGCGGGGAGCCCGGGGAGTCGGCCGCGACGGACGCGGGCCGGGAGACGGTGGTGGCGGGGCTGCTCATCGCTTCACGCTCCCTTGCGCATGCCGCGCAGCTGGACGACATAGGCGATGACCATGGTGATCAGCCCCATGATGATGGCGACCGTCGCGGAGTAGTTGTGCTGCTGGCCCGAGAAGGACAGCGAGTACGTGTAGAAGTTCGGGGTGTAGTCCGTGGTGATGGCGTTGGGCGCCAGCTTCTGGAGGATGTTCGGCTCGTTGAACAGCTGGAAGGTGCCGATGATCGAGAAGATGGTGGCGATGACCAGGGCGCCGCGGATCGCCGGGAGCTTGATGGCGGTGATGACGCGGATCTGTCCGGCGCCGTCGATCTCCGCGGCCTCGTACAGGGAGTGCGGGATGACGCGGAGCGCGGAGTAGAAGATCAGCATGTTGTAGCCGACGAACTCCCAGGTGACGATGTTGCCGATGGACGTCAGCACCAGATCGGGCGAGAGCGGGTTCGGCAGGGACACCCCGAGGGCGTCGTTGATGTCGCTCACCAGGCCGAAGCGGGTGCCGTACA
Source organism: Streptomyces botrytidirepellens (assembly GCF_003721215.1). Classification (NCBI taxonomy): domain Bacteria; kingdom Bacillati; phylum Actinomycetota; class Actinomycetes; order Kitasatosporales; family Streptomycetaceae; genus Streptomyces; species Streptomyces botrytidirepellens. The sequence continues at coordinate 8,246 of NZ_RIBZ01000191.1, read as the reverse complement.
TGAAGCCCCACATCAGAGTGGCGACCACGGCGGGCACCGCGTACGGCAGGAAGATCGAGATCCGGAAGAAGTCCCGTCCGTACAGCCGCCCGCTGTCCAGGGCGAGGGCGACGAGCAGGGCGATGCCCAGCATGATCGGCACCTGCACCAGCAGGAACAGCGACACCCGGGTCAGGGACTCCCAGAACCGGTCGTCCTCCAGGGCCTGTTGGTAGTTGTCCAGGCCGACGAACGTGGTGCCGCCGATGAGCTGGTCACGGAAGAGGCTGAGGTAGATCGAATAGACGATCGGGGCCAGGAAGACGAAGGCGAAGACCACCACGAAGGGGCCGATGAACCCCCACCCCGTCCAGGAGCGGCGGTCCCGCTTCGCCGGAGGCCGGGCCGGGCGCCGCTTCACGGCGGCGGGGGGTTGCAGCGTCGTCATGTCGTTCCTCGCTCGTCCATCACGGAACCGGCGCCATGCGCCGTCGCGATGTTTGCGTAAACATTCCGGCGATCAAGGAAGCGCGGAGGTGTTATGTTTACGTAAACATCTGATGGCGGAATGTCTACACTGCCCCAATGACGGTGGTCAAGAGCCGTCTGGCAAATCCGGGACGCAGGCAGCGAGGGAGACAGTGGAAGCAGCGGACAACCCCTCGGCGGACAGCCCCCCGGTGGGCGACGGCAGCACCGGGACGCGGGCCGCCCGGCGCGCGCAGCGCGCGTCCATGGCGGACGTGGCGCGTCTCGCCGGTGTCTCCGCGCAGACCGTGTCCCGGGTCTCCAACGGCTATCCCGGCGTCACCGAGGACACGCGGCGGGAGGTGCTGACCGCCATGAAGCAGCTCGGCTACCGGCCCAACAGCGCGGCCCGCGCGCTCAAGCGCGGCGAGTTCCGCACCATCGGCGTCATCACCTTCACCCTCTCCACCACGGGCAATGTGCGCACGCTGGAAGCGATCGCCACCTCCGCGGCACACGAGGGCTACGCCGTCACCCTGCTCCCCGTCGCCGTCCCCACCCAGGACGAGGTGCGCGGCGCGTTCTCCCGGCTGGGCGAACTCGCCGTCGACGCCGTCATCGTCATCATGGAGGTCCACCTCCTCGACGCGGCGGCGCTCTCCCTGCCGCCCCACGTCCAGGTCGTCGTGGCCGACTCGGACGCCGGGGACCGCTATACGGTGGTCGACACCGACCAGGCGGGCGGCACCCGCGACGCGGTGGACCATCTGCTCGGGCTGGGCCACCGGACCGTGTGGCATCTCGCCGGTCCCGAGGGCTCCTTCGCGGCACAGCGCCGCGCCGACGCCTGGCACGCGGCGCTCACCGAGGCCGGGCGCGTTCCGCCACCGCTCGTACGGGGCGACTGGTCGGCCGAGTCCGGCTACCGCGCCGGGCTCGCGCTCGCCGCCGAGGAGGACTGCACGGCGGTGTTCGCCGCCAACGACCAGATGGCGCTCGGCCTGCTGCGGGCCCTGCACGAAAAGGGCCGGAAAGTGCCGGACGACGTCAGCGTCATCGGCTTCGACGACATCCCCGAGGCCGGGGAGTTCCTGCCGCCGCTGACCACCGTGCACCAGGACTTCGCCGAGGTCGGGCGCCGCTGCGTGGAGGGCGTCCTGCGCCAGATGCAGCAGAGCACCCCGGGCCGCGGCACCACGCTCGTCCCCACCCGGCTCGTGCTGCGCCGCAGCACCGCGCCGCCGCCCCCGCGGTAACGACGGACGAGGCCGTTACGGGGAGACGGCGCGCTCCCCGTACCGGCCTCGTGGCGCGAGCTCAGACCTTGCTGCCGATTCCGGTCAGCGCCCGTACTTCCATCTCCGCCTGCCTCTCGGGGTCCGCGGGGTCCTTGCTGAGGACCGTGCCGAGGAATCCGCAGAGGAAGGAGAGCGGGATCGACACGATGCCGGGGTTGGTGAGCGGGAACCAGTGGAAGTCGACGTCCTTGAAGATGGCCGTCGAACTACCCGAGATCGCGGGCGAGAAGAGGATCAGGATGAGCCCCGACCCCAGGCCGCCGTAGATGCTCCACAGCGTCCCCGTGGTGTTGAACCGCTTCCAGTACAGGGTGTAGAGGATGGTCGACAGATTGGCGGACGCGGCGAGCGCCAGGGCCAGCGACACCAGGAAGGCCACGTTCTGGCCGTTGGTGACGATGCCTCCGATGATGGCCAGGAAGCCGACCGCGATGGCCGTCAGACGGGCGACCCGGATCTCGGACCGGGCGTCGGCCTTCCCCTCCCGGATCACATTGGCGTACACGTCGTGCGCGAACGACGCCGACGCGGTCAGGGTCAGACCGGCCACCACCGCGAGGATCGTCGCGAAGGCCACCGCGGCGACGATGCCCAGGAGCACCGCACCGCCGATCTTGAACGCGAGCAGCGGTGCCGCCGAGTTCTCGCCTCCGGGGGCCTCCAGGATCGCGTCCGGGCCGACCAGCGCGGCAGCGCCGTAGCCGACGACCAGGATCCCCAGGTAGAACAGGAACATCGACCAGGAGCACCACACCACCGACCGGCGCGCCTCCTTGGCGTTCGGCACGGTGTAGAAGCGCATCAGCACGTGCGGCAGGCTGGAGATGCCGAGGACCAGCGCCAGGGACAGCGAGACGAAGTCGAGCTTGTCCATCGCGCCGTCGCCGTACCAGCCGCCCGGTTCGAGCAGGCTCTTCCCCAGCGGGCTGCCCGCCGCCGCCTGGTCGAGGATCGCGGAGAAGCTGAATCCGAACTTGCCTATGATGAAGACGCTCATGAAGGTCACGCAGATCAGGAGCAGACCGGCCTTGATGATCTGCACCCAGGTGGTGCCCTTCATGCCGCCCACCAGGACGTAGAAGACCATCACGAGGCCGACGCCGGTGATGACGAGGGCCTGCCCGCCCTTGCTGTGCACATTGAGCAGAAGGGCGATCAGCCCGCCCGCGCCGGCCATCTGGGCGAGCATGTAGAAGAACGTGATCACCAGGGTGGCGTTGGCCGCCGCCGCGCGCACCGGGCGCTGCTTCATCCGGTAGGCCATCACGTCGCCCACGGTGAACCGGCCGGTGTTGCGCAGCCGTTCGCCGACGAGCAGGAGGGCGACCAGCCAGGCGACGAGCCATCCCACGGAGTAGAGGAAGCCGTCGTAGCCGTGGACGGCGATCGCCCCGGAGATCCCGAGGAAGGACGCCGCGGAGAGGAAGTCGCCGGAGAGGGCGATGCCGTTCTGGACGCCGCTGAAGGCGCTGCCCGCGGCGTAGTAGTCGGCCGCCGTCTGGTTCCTGGTGGTGGCCTTGTAGACGATGAACAGCGTAATCAGGACGAATACGACGAATACGCTGACGTTGATGAGCGGGCTGCCGGTCGTCTCCTCAGCCGCGATCTGCACTGTCATTCCTTGTCGGCCCCTGCCAACTCGCGCACCTTGTCCACCTGCGGGTCGATTTTCTTGTCGGCGAAGCCCCGGTACAGCAGGACGATCGTGATGGTCGACACGAACTGCAACAGGCCGAAGACGGTCCCCATATTGACCGAGCCGAACACCTTACGGCTCATGAAGCCATGACCATACGCCGAGAACAGCGCAAAGGTCATGTACCAGCAGAAGAAGAGCGCACTCATGGGGAAGACAAACCGGCGCAGCCTCTTGCGAAGCCGGTCGAATTCCGGACTCTGCTGAATCGCGGTGAAGTCGGGCTCACCGCTTTCCGTGCCGCGGTCGGCGAACCCCGGTCCGGTGGCCCGCTCGGATGAAATAGGCGCGGGCGGCCGCACCGCTTTCGTCATGGTCCTCTCCCGGGAGTTTCGGGCAGGAGAATTCGTACGGATCTACCTGCAATGGATGGTGGGGAGGAGGAGCAACCCGCAGCCCCATGGCGGGGTCAGTGTAGTAAGGCGCCGGATGCCGTCAACGCCCGGGGATACCCGGCGGACCGACCTGACCGGGGTTGTACCGGGACCACCCGGTCCAGGTGACTCCACGCCACATATGCGGCTACACGACACTTATGAGTGCCTGTCAGAATCTTTCAGGATGCGCACTTTTCCCGTTCCTTCCTCCTTTCGGTCCGTCTGACCTGGTGTCATGCGATGACAGCAACCCCGAGCTTCCGGACTTGCGGATATTTTGTGAACGGGGGATGCATGCAATGTGTTGATGTTGGTGGATCGCCCCATCTATGCGAACGTGTGGGAGGCTGCTCCAGTACGGGACCGGTGATGAAGTCCCGTCGTTGTTCCCGCTGATCAGGGTGCTCTACACTCGCCACCGCCCGAGACGTCTTCGACGTCTCCAGAAAAATGAGCCTGCGGTAATGGGTTCCCGAGGACGGAGGTAGGTAATCGGTGGGTTTTCTCGACCGCTCCCGCATTATCGCAGGGCCGGGGTGGAATCGATGGCTGATTCCTCCGGCGGCGCTTGCGATTCACTTCTCCATCGGTCAGGCATACGCCTGGAGCGTCTTCAAGACGCCACTGGAGAAAGCCCTTGACATCTCGGGGACCGCCAGCGCGCTCCCCTTCCAGATCGCCATTCTCGTCCTCGGTCTCTCCGCCGCCTTCGGTGGCACGCTCGTCGAGCGCAAGGGCCCGCGGTGGGCGATGTTCGTGTCGCTCGTGGCCTTCTCCTCGGGCTTCCTCATCGCCTCGCTCGGCGTTGCCACCAGCCAGTACTGGCTGGTCATCTTCGGATACGGTGTCGTCGGCGGAATCGGCCTCGGCATCGGCTACATCTCGCCGGTGTCCACGCTGATGAAGTGGTTCCCGGACCGCCCCGGAATGGCCACCGGCACCGCGATCATGGGCTTCGGCGGCGGCGCGCTGATCGCCTCCCCCTGGTCGTCGCAGATGCTCTCCTCCTTCGGCAGCGACACCGGCGGCATCGCCCGGACCTTCCTGGTCCACGGCCTGGCCTACGCCGCCTTCATGACCCTCGGCGTGCTGCTCATCCGGGTGCCGGCCGACGGCTGGCGTCCGGCCGGCTGGGTCCCCCGCGAGGAGACCGGGAAGCAGCTCGTCACGACCGCGAACGTGTCGGCGAAGAACGCGGTGAAGACCCCGCAGTTCTGGCTGCTGTGGGTCGTGCTGTGCATGAACGTCACTGCGGGCATCGGGATCCTCCAGAAGGCCGCCCCGATGATCCAGGACTTCTTCCAGGACACCGACGCCCCGATCAGCGCGACCGCCGCCGCCGGGTTCGTCGCCCTGCTGTCCCTGGCCAACATGACCGGTCGTTTCGTCTGGTCGTCGGTCTCCGACGTGATCGGCAGGAAGAACATCTACCGCCTCTACCTGGGCGCGGGTGCTCTGCTCTACCTGACCATCCTGCTCGGGAAGAACAGCAGCACCGCGCTGTTCGTGGTCGCGGCCATGGTGATCCTGTCGTTCTACGGCGGCGGGTTCGCGACCGTACCGGCCTATCTGAAGGACCTGTTCGGCACCTACCAGGTCGGCGCGATCCACGGTCGGCTGCTGACCGCGTGGTCGGTCGCCGGAGTCGCCGGGCCGATCATCGTGGACGCCGTGGCGGACGCCGGGAAGAAGTCCGGGAACAGCGGACCGGGCCTCTACGCCGTCTCCTTCTACCTCATGATCGCGCTGCTGGTCGTCGGCTTCATCGCGAACGAGCTGGTGCGCCCGGTGAACCCGAAGTTCCACGAGCCGGAGCCGGTGGCGTCGGGTGAGCAGACCGCTCAGGTCAAGCAGGACGACGAAGCCCGGAGCGAGCAGGGCAAGGCCCCGGAGGAGCAGGGCGAAGCCCGGGAAGAGCAGGGCAAGGTCCGGGAAGAGCAGGACGAAGAGGACGGAGCCGACGACGTACCGGCTGAGAAGGCCGTCCCGGCCGAGAAGGGCAAGGGGTAACCGATGGCTCACCAAGACGAAACTTCGCAGAGCGCGGCCGTGAAGTCGTCGCCCGTCCTGCTGGCCGTGGTGTGGCTGTGGGTGGCCATTCCCTTCGCGTACGGCCTCTATGAGCTCGCCATGACGAGCCGAAAGCTGTTCGAGTAGAGAGAAAGCGCATCGTGATACATCGCTGTGGCCAAGCCGCCCCGGGCGCGGAGCGCGTCTCGTGACCCCGGGGAGGCATGCGGCCGAAGTTGTGCGCGGCCCGGGGCTGTGGGCCACCATCGTGCAATGGCGAAACTGGCGGCTGCCGGTCAAGCTCGGCGCCGTGCTGGTGGTGCCCGCGCTGCTGGCCGTCGCCTTGGGCGTCGTCCAGATCCAACGGGAAGTCGAACGCGCCAACTCGTACGCGGACATGCAGCGGCTGGTCAAGCTGCGCTCGGGGCTGATGCCGCTGCTGGGTAACCTCCAGGAGGAGCGCACCATGGCCGCCGAGCAGCTGCGGGGCGGCGGGGGCGCCGACGCGGCCGCGATGCGGCGCCAGGTCCGGTCCACCGACCACGCCCGGACCGTCCTCACCGGCAGCACGAAGCGGGCGCCCCAGCTCGACGGCGCCGCGGGGAACCGCTACCAGGACGCGGTCAAGGCCCTGGGCGGGCTGACCGATCTGCGCGAGCAGGTGGCGTCCGGGAGCATCAGCTCCTGGGCCGCGGTGACCGAGTACCGCACCGCCATCAACAGCCTGCTCGACCTGGACCAGGCCCTGGGCAGCCGGTTCGGTGAACCCAAGCTGTCCGGACCGGCGTCCGCGCTGTACGACCTGGAGGCGGTCCAGGAGGAGGTCCACCTCCAGCATGTGACGCTCCTCGAGGCGATGAAGTCCACACAGTCCGGACAGTCCACGGACATGAACCTCGTCCGGGCGCTGGAGGAGTCCGACATCCGCCTCCAGGACAAGCTCGGCGACTTCCGGGCCGTGGCCACCCCCGCCGAGCAGAGCATGTACGAGCGGACGGTCACCGGAAACCTGGTGAAGCGGCGCGCGGACCTCGTACGCAGCGCGCTGTCCGGGTCGCAGGGGGACGGCGCCCAGCAGGGCGTCACTCCGCCGCAGGTGTCGACGTCCGAGTGGAACCGCAGCTCGGAAACCACTGTGAAGCTCCTGGGGAAGGTCGAGAAGAACCTCGCCCAGCAGCTGCGCGTGAACTCCGCCCAGTTGCAGGACCAGACCAGCAACCGGGCCGGTGCGTACTCCGTGGCCCTGCTCGCGGTGCTGCTGCTCGCGGGTTCCATCGGCTTCGNCCGTGGCCCTGCTCGCGGTGCTGCTGCTCGCGGGTTCCATCGGCTTCGCGATCGGCCGGTATCTGCTGCGGTCGCTGACCGTCCTCCGTTCCACCGCGCTCGACGTGGCCGAGCACCGGCTCCCGGCCGCCGTATCCAGCATCCGCGAGGGCGAGAAGGCGGACACCGCGGTCAGCGCCGTGCCGGTGCACACCACGGAGGAGTTCGGGCAGCTCGCCCGGGCCTTCGACGCGGTGCACGGTCAGGCCGTGCGCCTGGCGTCGGAACAGGCCGCGCTGCGCGGCGACCTGAGGGACACCCTGGTCAACCTCTCCCGGCGCAGCCAGACCCTGGTGGACCGGCTGCTGCGCCTGATGGAGCAGCTCGAACGGCACGAAGAGGACCCGGACCAGCTGGGCCACCTCTTCCAGATGGACCACCTGGCGACCCGGATGCGCCGCAACAACGAGAACCTGATGGTTCTCTGCGGCAGCACGCTGGTCCGCACCCACGGTCATCGGGTGCCGCTGGAGGACGTCCTGCGCGCCGCGGTCTCCGAGATCGAGCACTACCAGCGCGCGGAGGTGCAGCCCTCCGCCTCCGTGGAGGTGACCGGCTACGTGGCCGGCGACCTCGCCCGGATCATCGCCGAACTGCTCGACAACGCCACCGCCTTCTCCCCGCCGGAGACCCAGGTGGTCGTCAGCACCACACCGCGCCGCGACGGTTCCGCGCTGATCGAGGTGCGCGACCAGGGCATCGGCATGAGCGGTGCCGACCTGGCCAAGGCGCACCGGCGGCTGGAGGCGACCACCTCCGAGGAGGCCTCGTCCTCCCGTCAGATGGGCCTGTTCGTCGTCGGCCGCCTGGCCAACCGGCACGGCATCTCCGTGAACCTCAGCTCGGACTGGGGTGCGGGCCTGCTCGCCGGTGTGCTCGTCCCGGCCAACCTGGTAGCGGGGAACCGGCCCGACGAGGCTCCCCGGGGGAGCCTGCCCCGGCGCTCCGGGCCGTCGCCGACCGCGGCCAAGGCCTTCGAGCCGGCGCGGCCGCGGCAGGAGTCGGGTCCCGCAACGGCCCCCGCGGTGCGCGAGTCCCCCAACGGGGCCCGCCCGGCAGTCTCCGCCGACTCCGGCACCCGGACCCCGGGCCGGG
>NZ_RIBZ01000186.1:0-7868 GCF_003721215.1 Streptomyces botrytidirepellens | reverse complement strand
GGCGCGCAGCGTGGCGGGCGCCCCGGGGGCGCTCCGGCGCAGCTGCGGCTGGGCAGCCCGCGCCCCCGGCTGCGGCTGATCAGCCTCGGCCTCACCCTCGTCATGCTGGCCTTCGTCGTACGGCTGCTCCAGGTGCAGGCCGTGGACGCCTCCGCGTACGCCGCCAAGGCCAACGTCAACCGCTACATCCCGGTGAAGCTGTCCGCGGAGCGCGGGTCCATCACCGACCGCGACGGCGTCAACCTGGCCACCACCGTGGACGCGTACGACATCACCGCCGCCCCCGACCTGCTCACCCCGCGCAACGCCAAGATGAAGGACGCGCCCCGGCAGGCGGCCGCCCTCCTCGCGCCGATCCTCGGCAAGAACGAGGCGGACCTGGAGAAGAAGCTCACCGACAACCCGAAGTCGCAGTACGTCGTGCTGGCCCGGCAGCAGACCCCGCAGGTCTGGAAGCAGATCAAGGACCTGAAGAACAACCTGGACGACGCCGCGGCCAAGGGCAAGGGCACCAACGTCCTCGCCGGGGTCAACCGGGAGTCGCACAGCAAGCGGGTCTACCCGGGCGGCGACCTCGCCGCCGGGATCCTGGGCTTCGTGGGCGCCGACGGGCGCGGCGCCGCGGGGATCGAGCAGCAGCTGAACAAGAAGCTCGCGGGCAAGGACGGCAAGCGCGTCTACGCCCAGTCCGGCGGCCACCAGGTGCCCACCGGGGACGTCAGCGAGAAGCCCGCGGTGCCCGGCAGCGACGTCGAGCTGACGATCGACCGCGACATCCAGTGGGCCGCCCAGAGCGCGATCTCCGACCAGGTGAAGAAGTCGCAGGCGGACCGCGGCTACGTCGTCGTCCAGGACACCCGCACCGGCCGGCTGCTGGCCATGGCCAACGCCCCCGGCTTCGACCCCAACGACATCTCCACCACCGACGCCGACGCCCTCGGCAACGCCGCCGTCTCCGACGCGTACGAGCCGGGCAGCGTCAGCAAGCTGATGTCGATGGCCGCCGTCCTCCAGGAGGGCGCCGCCCGCTGGAACACCCAGGTGGAGGTCCCGAACCGGCTGCCGCGCGCGGGCCGCGCCTTCGCCGACGACATCGACCACCCCACCTGGTACCTCACGCTCAACGGGGTGCTCGCCAAGTCCAGCAACATCGGCACCATCCTCGCCACCGAGCAGCTGGGCAAGACCGAGAAGCAGAAGAACCGGATCCTCTACTCCTACTTGCGGCAGTTCGGCATCGGCCGGCCCACCGGGCTCGGCCTCCCCGGCGAGACCCCGGGCATCCTGGCCAAGCCGCAGGACTGGAGCCCCACGCAGGGGTACACCATCCCCTTCGGCCAGGGCCTGTCGCTCAACGCCGTCCAGGCGGCCTCCGTCTACTCCACCATCGCCAACGGCGGCCAGCGCATCGCCCCCAGCCTGGTGCGCGGCACCAGGGGCCCCGGCGGCGACTTCACCCCCGCGCCCGCTCCCGAGAAGACCCGCGTGGTGAGCCCGAAGACCGCGAAGACGCTCGCCGAGATGCTCGAATCGGTCGTGGACAACCAGGAGGGCACCGGCACCAAGGCGAAGATCCCCGGCTATCTGGTGGCGGGCAAGACCGGCACCTCCAACCGCGTGGACCCGAAGACCGGCCGTTACCACGGATACACCGCTTCGTTCGCCGGTTTCGCACCAGCGGACAAACCGCGCCTCACGGTCTACTGTGCGGTGCAGAATCCGACCAGGGGCAGCTATTTCGGCGGGCAGGTCTGCGGTCCGGTCTACAAGAAGGTCATGGAGTTCGCGCTCAAGTCGCTCCAGGTCCCGCCGACCGGGAAGCAGCCCAAGCGGCTTCCCGTGAGCTACAGCCCGGGCCAGTGAGCGGGTCCAGCCGTGACGACGATCACGCCGGAGCCCGGGAACCGGGGCCCGGTGCGCCGCTGCTCCGACGCCGGATTTCGCGACGGAGCGGGTGGGCCGGGTACGCTCACCGCCGTGCCCCAAGCTGATCAGTCTCAAACCCCTCAGAAGGACGTTTCTGTGGAATATCCGGGAGCGCCCCGCCCTCTCCAGGTCCGGCCCGTCCCGCTCGCGGAGCTGGCGGACCAGCTGGGCGTCGATGCCTCCGGCGTCCCGGCTGAGGCCGCGGTCACCGGGATCACCCATGACTCGCGCGCCGTGCGCCCGGGCGATGTGTACGCCGCGCTGTCCGGCGCCCGGCTGCACGGCGCGGACTTCGCCGCCCAGGCCGCCGACCTCGGCGCGGCCGCCGTGCTGACCGACCCGGACGGCGCCGAGCGCGCCGCCGCCACCGGGCTGCCGGTCCTGGTCGTGGACAACCCGCGCGGCCGGATGGGCGCGCTGGCCGCCACGATCTACGACGAGCCGGGCCACAGCCTGCTCCAGATCGGCATCACCGGCACCTCCGGCAAGACCACCACCGCCTACCTCGTCGACGGCGGGCTCAGGGCCGCCGCGGAGCAGGCGGGCGGCGGTCCCACGGGGCTCATCGGCACCGTCGAGATGCGCATCGGCGACGAGCGCATCAAGTCCGAGCGCACCACCCCCGAGGCCACCGACCTCCAGGCGCTGTTCGCGGTGATGCGCGAACGCGACGTCCACTCGGTCGTCATGGAGGTCTCCAGCCACGCCCTGGTCCTCGGCCGCGTCGACGGCTGCGTCTTCGACGTCGCCGTCTTCAACAACCTCTCCCCGGAGCACATGGAGTTCCACTCGGGGATGGAGGACTACTTCCAGGCCAAGGCCCAGCTGTTCACCAAGGCCCGCAGCCGGGCCGGAGTGATCAACTACGACGACGAGTACGGCCGCCGGCTCATCGAGGAGTCCGAGGTCCCGGTCACCACCTTCTCCGCCGAGGGCCATCCCGACGCCCACTGGCGCGCCGCGGACGTCGAGGTCGGCCCGCTGGGCTCGACCTTCACCGCGATCGGCCCGAACGGCGAGACGGTGCGGGCCGCCGCCCCCATCGCGGGCCCGTTCAACGTCGCCAACGCGCTCGCCGCCCTCGTCGCGCTCGCCGTCGCCGGGATCGACCCGCAGACGGCCGCGGACGGCATCGGCGCCGTCCCCGGCGTGCCCGGCCGGCTGGAGCGCGTCGACGTGGGCCAGCCGTACCTCGCGGTGGTCGACTACGCGCACAAGACCGACGCCGTGGAGTCGGTGCTGCGCGCCCTGCGCAAGGTCACCGACGGCAAGCTGCACGCCGTCCTCGGCTGCGGCGGCGACCGCGACCGGCTCAAGCGCGGCCCGATGGGCTCCGCGGTGGCCCGGTACGCCGACACGGCCGTGCTCACCTCGGACAACCCGCGCTCCGAGGACCCGCTCGCCATCCTCGCCGCGATGCTCGCGGGCGCCGCCGAGGTGCCCTCGCACGAGCGCGGCGACGTCCTGGTCGAGGAGGACCGGGAGAACGCCATCGCCGCCGCCGTCGCCCGCGCGGAACCCGGCGACACCGTGATCGTCGCGGGCAAGGGTCATGAGCAGGGCCAGGACATCGCCGGGGTGATCCGCGCCTTCGACGACCGCCAGGTCCTGCGGGAAGCCATCGAACTCAGCGAGCGAGCCAAGGGGCGCGGTCCGCAACGCCCCGAGGCGAGCGAACCGCACGGGCACACACCTCAAGACAACCAGGGATGACAGACCGCCATGCGCGCACCAGCCCCCTCCAGGCAGCTCTCCCGCACGGCCGGAGGTGATCAGTGATCCCACTGTCCCTCACCGAGATCACCGGCCTCGTCGGTGGGCAGCCGCACGACATACCGGACCCTGACCTGAAGGTCACAGGACCCGTCGTGATCGACTCCCGCGAGGTGCGGCCCGGGAGCCTGTTCGCCGCGCTCCCCGGGGAGCGCGTGGACGGCCACGACTACGCGCGCGGCGCGGTCGAGGCGGGCGCGGTGGCGGTCCTGGCCACCCGCCCGGTCTCCACACCGGACGCCCCGGTTCCGACGATCGTCGTCCCCGACGCCGTCGCCGCCATGGGCGCGATCGCCCGCGCCGTCGTCGAGCGGCTGGGCACCACCGTGGTCGCGCTCACCGGCTCCGCCGGGAAGACCAGCACCAAGGACCTCATCGCCCAGCTGCTCCAGCGGCACGGCCCGACCGTATGGACGCACGGCTCGTTCAACAACGAGATCGGGCTGCCGCTGACCGCGCTGCGCGCCGATGCGACGACCCAGCACCTGGTGCTGGAGATGGGCGCCCGAGGCAAGGGGCACATCCGCTACCTGACGGACCTCACCCCGCCCCGCATCGGGCTCGTCCTCAACGTCGGCACCGCGCACATCGGGGAGTTCGGCGGCCGCGAGCAGATCGCCGAGGCCAAGGGCGAACTGGTCGAGGCGCTGCCCTCCGCCGAGGACGGCGGGGTGGCGGTGCTCAACGCCGACGACCCCCTGGTGCGCGCCATGGCGTCCCGTACGAAGGCCCGTACCGTCCTGTTCGGCGAGGCCGGGGACGCCCACGTGCGCGCCGCGAATGTCCGGCTTGCCGACGGTGGCCGCCCCGCCTTCACGCTTCACACCCCTACCGGGTGCGGTGACGTGACCATGCGCCTGTACGGTGAGCACCACGTGTCGAACGCGCTCGCCGCGGCCGCCGTCGCCCATGAGACGGGCATGTCCGTCGACGAGATCGCCGTGGCGCTCTCCGAAGCGGGGCAGCTCTCCCGCTGGCGGATGGAGGTCACCGAGCGCTCGGACGGCGTGACGGTCGTCAATGACGCCTACAACGCGAACCCCGAGTCCATGCGAGCCGCGCTGCGCGCGCTGGCCGCGATGGGCGCCGCAACACCGGGGCGTCGCACGTGGGCGGTGCTGGGCCCGATGGCCGAGCTGGGCGATGAGTCACTGGCCGAGCACGACGCGGTCGGACGGCTGGCCGTCCGGCTCAACGTCAGCAAGCTCGTGGCGGTCGGCGGCCGGGAGGCCGCGTGGCTGGACATGGGCGCCAAGAACGAGGGTTCGTGGGGTGAGGAGTCGGTGCACGTGTCCGACGTGCGGGCAGCGGTCGATCTGCTGCGGAGCGAGCTGCGACCGGGGGATGTCGTGTTGGTGAAGGCATCCAGGTCGGTCGGCCTGGAGCAACTCGCGCAGGCGTTGCTCGAGGGTGAGGTCGCCGGGCGATGACCATGGGGCAGACCCTCCTCGCCGGTGGCCTCGCCGCGGGAGAAGAACACGTAGGCGCCATGAGGCAGATCCTCTTCTCCGGAGCCATCGGTCTCTTTCTGACCCTGATCGGCACCCCGCTGCTGATCAAGCTGCTCGCCCGCAAGGGCTACGGCCAGTACATCCGGGACGACGGTCCGCGGACGCACGGCAGCAAGAAGGGCACGCCCACCATGGGCGGCATCTCCTTCATCCTGGCCACGCTGATCGCCTACGCGGTGACGAAGGTGATCACGGGCAGCCAGCCGACCTTCTCCGGTGTGCTGGTGCTCTTCCTCTTCGCGGGCATGGGCCTGGTCGGCTTCCTCGACGACTACATCAAGATCGTCAAGCAGCGCAGCCTGGGCCTGCGGGCCAAGGCCAAGATGGCCGGTCAGCTGATCGTCGGTGTCGCCTTCGCGATCCTCGCGCTGAACTTCGCCGACGCCCGCCAGCAGACCCCGGCCTCCGACCGGCTCTCCTTCGTCCAGGACTTCGGCTGGTCCTTCGGCCCCGTGATCTTCGCGATCTGGGCGCTGTTCATGATCCTCGCGATGTCGAACGGCGTGAACCTCACCGACGGCCTCGACGGCCTGGCCACCGGCGCCTCCGTGATGGTCTTCGGCGCCTACACCTTCATCGGCGTCTGGCAGTACCAGGAGTCCTGCGCCAACGCGCAGACCCTCACTAACCCCTCGTCCTGCTTCGAGGTGCGCGACCCGCTCGACCTCGCCGTCGTCGCCTCCGCGCTGATGGGCGCCTGCTTCGGCTTCCTGTGGTGGAACACCTCACCCGCCAAGATCTTCATGGGGGACACCGGCTCGCTCGCGCTCGGCGGCGGCCTCGCGGGGCTCGCCATCTGCTCCCGCACCGAGCTGCTGATGGCCGTCCTCGGCGGTCTGTTCGTCCTGATCACCCTGTCCGTGGTCATCCAGGTCGGCTCGTTCCGGCTCACCGGGCGCCGGGTCTTCCGGATGGCACCACTCCAGCACCACTTCGAACTCAAAGGCTGGAGCGAAGTCCTGGTGGTGGTCCGGTTCTGGATCATCCAGGGCATGTGCGTGATCGTCGGACTCGGCATCTTCTACGCGGGCTGGCGGGCTTCGTGACCATCGACGTCACCGACCTCGCCGGACGGCATGTCACGGTCGCCGGACTCGGCGTCTCCGGGGTCCCCGCAGCGCGTGCGCTGCGGGGCCTCGGGGCCACGGTGACCGTCGTCAACGGAAGCGACGGAGAGCCCCAGCGCGCCCAGGCGGCCGAACTGGAGCCCCTCGGCATCACGGTCCGGCTCGGCGACGGCGACACGTTGCCCGAGGGCACCGAGCTGATCGTCACCACACCCGGCTGGAAGCCCAGCAGCCCGCTCTTCCTGGCCGCCGAGAAGGCGGGCGTCCCGGTGTGGGGCGACGTGGAGCTGGCCTGGCGGCTGCGCGGCCCGGACTCCCCGCCCTGGCTCGCGGTCACCGGCACCAACGGCAAGACCACCACCGTGCGCATGCTGGCGTCCATCCTGGAGGCGGCCGGGCTGCGCACCGCCGCCGTCGGCAACATCGGCGTCTCGCTCCTGGACATCGTGCTGGGCGAGACGCCGTACGACGTGNCGTCTCGCTCCTGGACATCGTGCTGGGCGAGACGCCGTACGACGTGCTCGCCGTCGAGCTGTCCAGCTACCAGCTGCACTGGGCGCCCTCGCTGCGCGCCCACTCCGGCGCGGTGCTCAACCTCGCACCCGACCACCTCGACTGGCACGGTTCCATGGCGGCGTACGCGGCCGACAAGGGCCGGATCTACGAGGGCAACCAGGTCGCCTGCGTCTACAACGCCGCCGACCCCGCCACCGAGGACCTGGTCCGGGCCGCCGACGTCGAGGAGGGCTGCCGGGCGATCGGCTTCACCCTCGGCACCCCCGGCCCCTCCCAGCTCGGCGTCGTCGAGAACATCCTGGTCGACCGGGCCTTCGTCGCCAACCGGCAGAAGAGCGCCCAGGAGCTGGCCGAGGTCGCCGACGTCAACCCGCCCGCGCCGCACAACATCGCCAACGCGCTCGCCGCCGCGGCCCTGGCCCGCGCCTACGGCGTGCCGCCCCAGGCCGTACGGGACGGGCTGCGCGCCTTCCGCCCGGACCCGCACCGGGTGGAGCACGTCGCGGACGTCGAGGGCGTGAGTTACGTGGACGACTCCAAGGCGACCAACACCCACGCCGCCGAGGCGTCGTTGGGCGCGTACGAGCACATCGTGTGGGTCGCCGGCGGCCTCGCCAAGGGCGCCACCTTCGACGAGCTGGTGGTCGCGGCCGCCCCGCGGCTGCGCGGGGCGGTGCTGATCGGCGCCGACCGCGCCCTGATCCGGGAAGCGCTCGCGCGACACGCAGCGGATGTCCCGGTCGTGGACCTCGACCGGACCGACACTGGGGCGATGGCGGCGGCTGTCCGGGAAGCGGCCCGGCTCGCCCGGCCGGGCGATACCGTCCTTCTGGCCCCGGCCTGCGCCTCGATGGACATGTTCACCAACTACAACAAGCGGGGCGACGCCTTCGCCGCGGCGGTTCACGACCTGGCCTCGGGCCCGGTCACGGACGAGCAGTAGCCCGCCGGTCCCCCGCGAGGACCACCGCTCGCGCGGAGAACCTGGAGGGGATTCGACATGACGCCTGACCAGCCCGCCGCGCCGCGGTCCCGGCAGGCCGGAACAGCCACCGGCCGCCCCGGGCCGCGTGCG
>NZ_RIBZ01000018.1:0-11346 GCF_003721215.1 Streptomyces botrytidirepellens | reverse complement strand
ACCGCCCCGTGCGCGCGGGCCGCGGCGGTCATCCGGTCGCGGACCGGCTCCGGCTCGGTGAGCGCGTACGCGGCGGCCACCGAGACGGGCGCGGGCAGCTCGCCCCGTACGGCGGTGAGCGTGGACAGCACCCGCGCCCGCAGTTCCGCGCCGCGCTCGGTCGCCGGGAACCGGGCCACCGCGGCGGGCCAGCCGGCCGGGGTGAAGGCGCCCGCGAGATCGGTGAGCACGACCACGTCCTCGGGTGCCATCTCGGCGGGGCTCAGCAGCACCGTGCCGTGCGGGTGGTGCACCGTGTCCCGCCACGTCTCGTCGCTCACGATCAGCAGCCCCTCGGCCACCGCCGCCTCGCACACCTCGTGCAGCAGCTCGGGCGGGGCCACGGTGCCGGTCGGGTCGTCGGCGACGGACAGCAGCAGGATGCGCGGCACCCCGCCCTCGGCCCGCACCCGGCGCACGGTCTCCAGCAGCGCGAACGGATCGGGCAGCCCGCCGCACTCGGCCGGTACGGGGGCGTGGTGGCCGCGCCGGTCCACCAGCCGCACCAGCGGCTCGTACCAGGCGGCGCAAGGGCGGGGCAGCAGGACGTCGCCGCCGGGGGCCGAGGCGAGCAGCGCGAGCAGCAGCGGCTCGGCGCCGGGGGCGGCCACGGTGTGCTCGGGGGCGGTCCACAGCCCGCGCCGCGACCAGTACGCGCAGGCGGCCGTGCGCAGGTCGGCGGAGCCGCCGACCGGCTCCGGCGCGACCCGGTCCGCGGCCGCCGCGAAGCACGCGGCCAGCTCCGGGAGGACCGGCAGCCCGCCGTCCTCCCGGTCGGCCGGGGCCGGTGCGGTCCACTGCCGTTGCATTCGCCCACACCTTTCGTGTGTGTGCACGTGTGTGTGCGCACGTGTGCCGACGCTGTCCACCTTCGCAGATCCGCGGTGGCGGCGGCGCGGGGCGACACCCCGCGATGATCACGAGGAACCGATCACGAGGAACCGGTCACGAGGAGGCGGTCAGGAGGAGCCGTCCTGGTCCAGGGCGATCAGATTGCGCTCCAGGCCGCGGCCGCGGGTCCGTACGACCGTCTCGGCCAGATCCACCAGCTTCCGGTTCGTCCGCTGCGAGGTCCGGCGCAGCAGGTCGAAGGCGCGCTCGGCGTCGCACCCCAGCACGTACATCACGATCCCGCACGCCTGGTCCACCACGGGACGCGACCGCAGCGCGGCGTCCAGCTGGTCCACCTGGGCGAGGGCGTCGCGGTAGAGGCGGTCCCGGGCCAGGCTCTCCGTCGCGAGGTCGCCGAGCAGCTCGGTGGTGCCCTGGGCCGCCTTCTCCAGGGGTCCGGGCCGCAGGCCGTAAACGGAGATCGTGACCGTCAGCCCGTCGCATTCGAACGGCAGCGTCGCGCTGGACCGCACCCCCGCGTCCAGCGCCCGCGCCCGGAACTGCGGCCAGCGCACATCGTGCAGCAGATCGTCGGCGCCCGCCGGGCGTCCGGTGTCCAGGGCCGACAGGATCGGCCCCTCACCCGACAGCATCTGCACCGACACCAGCGCCGACAGATCGGGATGGGTGGCGGCGGTCGTCCGGTCGTCGTCCGCGCCGCCGACGGGCGCGTCCTGGGGAAGGAGCGCCGTGGCGGTGGCCCCGCAGCTGGCCGGAGTGCACGAGGCGGCCTGTTCCGCCAGCTCCGCGAGGCCCCGGCCGAGCGACGGGGCTTCGGTCTGGCACTGCGGACGGCTGTACGCGCGTTCGGGCATCGCCGACTCCGGTCCTTTCCTTCGGTAGAAATCGCAGAGGTCCTATTCGGTCGGCTTCCCGCTGCCTTGCGCGGAAAACAACACCGGGCGGGTGCTCCGCAGCCGGTCCGGCTACCGTATGCGCATGTCCCGGGCGCAGGATTTTGGTGCGGAACTCACGGATTTCCGCAGACGTGTCGAAGAATTGCGAACGGCGAGGGCGCTGCCCTCGCAGGAGCGGCTGTCCCTGCTGGACGCCGCTCTTTTCGAGCTTCAGCACGTCGTCGACGTGTTGTGGCCGCGGTACGAGGAGCTGACCGCGGCCAGCCGGGTCTCCCCGGGCGGCCGGGCCGACCCGCATGAGCAGCAGCTGCTGCGCGCCCTGTTCCAGCGGCTGCCGATTCCCGTCGTTTTGCTGGACCGGGAGTCCGTCGTACGGCGTATGAACTTCGCCGCGACCCAGCTGTTCAACACCCGCGCCGGGTACGCCACCGGCCGCCCTCTGGCCTCGTCGCTGCGCCGGGACGGGCAGGCGGCGCTGCGGTCGCAGGTCGCGGCCGTGGCGCGCGGGGAGGGCGGCCGCAGCCTGACCGTGCACCTGTCGCAGCCGGGGCCGGACGGCACCCTGCGGGTGACGCTGGCGGCCCTGCGCCCGCCGGGTGAGCCGCAGGCGGCGGTGCTGGCCGCCTTCCAGCCGGACCGCGGCGTCCCGGTGGCCGCCTCCTCGGCCCCGCTCCCGCCGCCGAGGGCCGCCGGGAAGGACGGGAGGAAGAGCGGGAGGGACGGGAAGGACGTCGTGGACGGGGTGCTCGCACAGCCGGACCTGGCCGAGGTGACGCGCCACGCCGAGCTGCTGGATCTGGTCGACGACATGGCGACGGCGCTGTTGCGGGTCACCCTCGCGGGCGGCGGGCCGGAGGAGGTGCTCGGGCGGGCGGCGGAGCTGCTGCACGGCCGGTTCGCGGACTGGGTGATCGCCGACCTGGCCGAGGACGGCACCGGCACACCGCGCCGGATGGTCACGCTCGGCCCGCCGGAGGCGGCCGGTGAGCGGACCGCTTCGCTGGCCGAACAGGACCCGGCGGGCTGCCCGCTGGTNGCCGGATGGTCACGCTCGGCCCGCCGGAGGCGGCCGGTGAGCGGACCGCTTCGCTGGCCGAACAGGACCCGGCGGGCTGCCCGCTGGTGGCCGACGCGCTGGACGACGGGGTGTCGGCCCTGCGGGTGAGCCCGCCCGACGCGAACGCCTTCGGCCGGGACGCCACGGGCGCGCCCGTGCTCGTCCGGGAGGAGGTCACCTCGCTGCTCTGCATCCCGCTGCGGGTCTCGCCCACGTCCCCGGTCCTCGGGGCGCTCACGCTGTTCCGTACGGGCGGGCGGATCGCCTTCGAGATGGCGGAGGCGGGGGCGGCGGACCGCGTCTCCCGCCACATCGCCCTGGCCCTCAGCCGCCCCCGGGTCCGGGAGGCCGACGCCTAGGGGGTGGCCGCGACGACGCCTAGGGAGTGGCCGCGTCGACTTCCTCGCCCAGGCGCTCGCAGGTGCGGCTGATCAGCCGGGAGACATGCATCTGGGAGATGCCCATCCGGTCGGCGATGCGGCCCTGCGTCTCGTCGCAGAAGAACCGCAGGTACAGGATGCGCCGTTCGCGTTCGGGCAGGGCGGCCAGGCACGGCTTGAGCGCCTCGCGCTGGACGACGCGGTCGTAGGAGGGTTCCGGCGAGCCGAGGGTGTCGACGAGCGCGTATCCGTCGTCGGCGCCCCGCAGTTCGGCGTCCAGGGACAGCGTGCTGTAGCTCTCCAGCGCCTCCATGCCGGACCGGACGTCCTCCTCGCTCAGCCCGGTGTGCTCGGCGACGTCGGCGACGCCGGGGGTGCGGCCGTCCGGGGAGCGGGTCAGCTCCTGGACCGCCGTACGGACCCGGTTGCGCAGCTCCTGGACCCGGCGCGGGACGTGGAGGCCCCACAGGTGGTCCCGGAAGTGCCGCTTGACCTCGCCGACCACGGTCGGCACGGCGTAGCTCTCGAAGGCCGTGCCGCGGTCCGGGTCGTACCGGTTGACGGCCTTGACCAGGCCGAGCATGGCGACCTGCCGCAGATCCTCGGCGGACTCGCCGCGGTTGCGGAACTGCCCGGCCAGCCGCTCGGCCATCGGCATCCAGGCGCGGACGACGTCCTGGCGCAGGGCTTCCTTCGACGGGCCCTCCGGCAGGGAGGCGATGCGGCGGAACTCGGCGGTGGTGTCGGGGGCGTCGTGGTGCGCATGCCGACGCTGCCGGTGATGTGCCTGCCCGGGGCGTGTCTGCCGGTGATGTGCCTGCTGGGTGTGTGTTTGCCGGGGGTGTGTCTGCCGGGGGTGCGCTCGTACGGCTGTCATGCGCCCGTGCCTCCCTTGGGCTATGGTGTGTCACCGTGGGAGCAAATCGGACAAATGTGGCGACCACTGAGGACACGCCTGTCGCAGCCGGGCTGCTCCCATGGCGTGCCTCCGGTCCGAAGCACTAAGGGGCGCGTGCCCGTCCGAGACCCTGCCAAACAAGATTTCCTCCCGTGTTTTCTTCCCTTCGCGCCGGTTACCCGTGGCACCGCATCCGCGCTCGTCGAGGAGGGTCCGATGACCGAGTACGGCTACTTCCTGGCCGCCGAGGAACACGGTCCCGCCGAGCTGATCGAGCAGGCGCGGATGGCGGAACAGGCGGGGTTCACCTCGCTGTGGATCTCCGACCACTACCACCCCTGGAACGAGGCACAGGGCCAGAGTTCCTTCGTCTGGTCGGTGATCGGCGCCCTGGCCCAGGCCACCTCGCTGCCCGTGCAGACCGCCGTCACCTGCCCCACGTTCCGCATCCACCCCGCCGTCGTCGCCCAGGCGGCGGCCACCAGCGCGGTGCTGCTGGAGGGCCGGTTCCGGCTGGGCGTGGGCAGCGGTGAGGCCCTCAACGAGCATGTGCTGGGCGACCGCTGGCCCCCGGCCCCGGTCCGGCTGGAGATGCTGGAAGAGGCCGTGATGGTGATGCGCCAGCTGTTCGAGGGGCGCCGGGTCAACCACCACGGCAAGCACTACACGGTGGAGAACGCCCGGCTGTTCACGGTCCCCGACGAGCCGGTGCCCATCGACATCGCCGCGTTCGGGGCGGCCGCCTGCGCGCTGGCCGGGCGGGTCGGCGACGGCTTCATCACCATGGCCCCCGACGCGGAGCTGGTGGAGCGGTTCCGGCGCGGCAGCGGCGCGAGCGGCAACCACAAGCCCGTACGCGGCGGTCTGAAGGTGTGCTTCGGCCCGGACGCCGACGAGGCGCTGCGCACCGCGCACCGGCTGTGGGCGGTCGAGTCGCTGCCCGGCCAGCTGCTGACGACGCTGCCCACCCCGGCCCACTTCGAGCAGGCCTCCGACCTCATCACGCCCGAGCGGACGGCGCGCAAGGTCATCTGCGGCGACGACATCGACGCCCATATCGGCGCGCTGTCCGCGTACGCCGAGGCCGGGTTCGACACCGTCTACGTCAACCAGATCGGGCCCGACCAGCGCGGCTTCTTCGACTTCTACCGCACCAAGGTGCTGCCGCAGCTGGCTGGTTGAGCCCTGCCCTGCCCCGTCCAGCCCCTGACCATCCCCTGCCTCGTGAGCAATTCCGAGCACCCCACAGGAGTGAGTGACCGACTATGACCACCAAAGTCGCCGACTATGTCCTCGCCCGGCTGCGCGAGTGGGGCGTCGACCATGTCTACGGATACCCGGGCGACGGCATCAACGGGCTGCTCGCCGCCTGGGGACGGGCGGAGAACGAACCCCGGTTCATCCAGGCCCGGCACGAGGAGATGGCCGCGTTCCAGGCCGTCGGCTACGCCAAGTTCAGCGGACGGCTCGGCGTGTGCGCCGCGACCTCCGGACCGGGCGCCATCCACCTGCTGAACGGGCTGTACGACGCCAAGCTGGACCACGTCCCGGTGGTGGCGCTGGTCGGCCAGACCCACCGCAGCGCGATGGGCGGCTCGTACCAGCAGGAAGTCGACCTGCACAGCCTGTACAAGGACGTCGCCTCCGACTTCCTGGAGACCGTGACCGTCCCCGAGCAGCTGCCGAACGTCCTGGACCGGGCCATCCGCACCGCCTACGCCCGGCGCGCCCCCACCGCCGTGATCATCCCGGCGGACGTCCAGGAGCTGGACTACACCCCGCCCACCCACGAGTTCAAGATGGTGCCCTCCAGCCTGGACCGCAGCGGCTGGTCCGCGGTGCCCTCCAGCAGCGCGCTGGAACGCGCCGCCGAGGTGCTGAACGCGGGCGAACGGGTCGCCATCCTGGTCGGCCAGGGCGCCGCCGGGGCGCGCGCCGAGGTGCGGCAGGTGGCCGACACGCTCGGCGCGGGCATCGCCAAGGCGCTGCTCGGGCTGGACGTGCTGAGCGACGACCTGCCGTACGTCACCGGGCCCATCGGGCTGCTGGGCACCCGCCCCTCGTACGAGCTGATGCGCGACTGCGACACCCTGCTGACAATCGGCTCCAGCTTCCCGTACACCCAGTTCCTGCCGGAGTTCGGCAAGGTCCGCGGGGTGCAGATCGACCTCGACCCGCACATGATCGGGATGCGCTACCCGTACGAGGTCAACCTGGTCGGCGACGCCCGCGAGACCCTGCTGCGGCTGCTGCCGATGCTGCGCCGCAAGGAGTCCCGCGACTGGCAGGACGAGGTCATGGCGGGCGTACGGCGCTGGGACGAGGTGATGGAGCAGCGCGCCGAGGTGTCGGCCGACCCCATCAACCCCGAGTACGTGGCCCACTGCCTGAACCCGCTGCTCCCCGACGACGCGATCCTCACCTGCGACTCCGGCTCCGTGGCCAACTGGTACGCCCGCCATGTGCGGATGCGCGGCCGGATGCGCGGCTCGCTGTCCGGCACCCTGGCCACCATGGGCAGCGGCGTGCCGTACGCGATCGGCGCCAAGTTCGCCCAGCCGGACCGGCCCGTGGTGGCGCTCGTCGGGGACGGCGCGATGCAGATGAACGGCATGGCGGAGCTGATCACCGCGGCCAAGTACCGCCACGCGTGGGACGATCCGCGGCTGATCATCGGCGTCTGGAACAACCAGGACCTCAACCAGGTGACCTGGGAGATGCGGGCGATGGGCGGCGCGCCCCAGTTCCTGCCCTCGCAGGAGCTCCCGGACGTCTCCGCGGCGCGGTTCGCCGAATCGCTCGGCCTGAAGGGCATCCGGGTGGAGAAGCCCGAGCAGGTCGAGCAGGCGTGGCGCGAGGCGTTGAGCGCGGACCGCCCGGTGTGCGTCGAGTTCCTGACCGACCCGGCCGTGCCGCCGATCCCGCCGCACGCGACCTGGGAGCAGATGGAGGCCACGCTCGAATCCATGGTCAAGGGCGACGCGGACCGCACCGGCATGGTGCGCCAGGGGCTGAAGGCGAAGGTGCAGGAGTTCCTGCCGCACCGGTCGCACCGGTCCCACGGCCAGGGCAAGAAGGCCGACGGCGACGCCACATGAGCCCGGGTGCGTCGTGAAGATCGAGCGGCTGGACGTCACGGCCTACACGGTGCCGACCGACGCCCCCGAGGCGGACGCCACCCTCGCCTGGGAGGACACCACCATCGTGGTGGTCGAGGCGCGCAGCGGAACGACCACCGGCCTCGGCTGGACGTACGCACCGGCCGACGCCGGGTCGGTGGTCTGCGACCTGCTGCGCGCCCATGTCCTGGGCCGCTCCCCCCTGGACATCGCGGGGACGAACGAGACCATGGGCCGCGCCGTGCGCAACGCGGGCCGTCCCGGGCTGGTGTCCTGCGCGATCTCCGCGGTGGACATCGCGCTGTGGGACCTCAAGGCGCGGCTGCTGGAGCTGCCGCTGACGCAGCTGATCGGCGCGGTGTACGAGACCGTGCCGGTCTACGGCTCCGGCGGCTTCATCACGTACCACGACACCCATCTGGCCACCCAGCTGACCGGCTGGGTGCACGGCCAGGGCATCGAACGCGTCAAGATCAAGATCGGTGAGGCCTGGGGCCGGGCCGTCGAACGCGACCTCGCCCGGGTGCGCCACGCACGCGACGCGATCGGCCCGCACGCCGAGCTGTACGTGGACGCCAACGGCGCCTACAACCGCAAGCAGGCGGTGCGCATCGGCCACGCGCTCGCCGAGAGCGGGGTGGGCTGGTTCGAGGAGCCGGTCTCCTCCGACGACCTGGACGGCCTGCGGGTCGTCCGCGACCTGGTGGTCTGCGACGTCGCGGCGGGCGAGTACGGCTACATGCTGCCCGCCTTCGCGCGGCTGGCGCCGGTCGTGGACTGCCTCCAGGCCGACGCCACCCGCTGCGGCGGGCTCACCGTCTGGCTGCGCGCCGCCGCCCTCGCCGAGGCCATGGGGCTGGAGATCTCCGCGCACTGCGCACCGCACGCCCATGCGCACGCGGCCGCGTGCGTGCCGAACCTGCGGCACATCGAATGGTTCCACGACCATGCGCGGCTCGAGTCCACCCTGTTCACCGGCGCCCTCGACCCCACCGGCGGCTCGGTACGGCCCGGGGCGGGCGGCGCACCGGGACACGGCATGTCCTTCCACCACGAGACGGCGACGCCGTACCGGGTGCTGTGACGTGCCGTGCGCGGTTTCGACGCCGCCCTGCTGGCTACCCGCCGGGCGGACGGCGGACGCCGTACGGATGACACATGCCCTACGGATGACCCGGAAAGGACGTGAAGAGCATGAAGGTCGCCTTCCTCGTCGCCCCCGAAGGCGTGGAGCAGGTCGAACTCACCGATCCCTGGCAGGCGGTCCGCGACGCCGGCGGCACGCCCCGACTGGTGTCCACCGCATCCGGCCGCATCCAGGCGTTCCACCACCTCGACAAGGCGGACACCTTCGAGGTCGACCAGACGGTGAAGGACGCGACGGTGGAGGAGTACGACGCCCTCGTGCTGCCCGGCGGCGTCGCCAACCCCGACCTGCTGCGCCTGGACAAGCGGGCCGTCGCCTTCGTCAAGGGCTTCGTCGACGCGGGCAAGCCCGTCGCCGCCATCTGCCACGCGCCCTGGACGCTGGTCGAGGCCGACGTCGTACGCGGCCGCACCCTCACCTCGTGGCCCAGCCTGCGCACCGACATCACCAACGCGGGCGGCGTCTGGGTGGACGAGCAGGTCAAGGTCTGCGAGGGCGGCCGGGGCGCCCTGATCACCAGCCGTAAGCCGGACGACCTCAAGGCCTTCGACGAGGCCTTCCTGGAGGAGTTCGCGAAGGCCGCGGGTCCGGCGGGCTCGGCGCGGAAGGGAGCGGCGTGATGACCGAACAACCGGACCGCAAGGAGCGGCAGCGGGAAACGCACCTGGCCCCCGACCCCGCCGAGGGACCGCTGACCACCGACCAGGGGGTGGCGGTCGACCACACCGACGACTCCCTCACGGCGGGCGAGCGCGGCCCCACGCTGATGGAGGACTTCCACTTCCGCGAGAAGCTCATGCACTTCGACCATGAGCGGATCCCGGAGCGGGTGGTGCACGCGCGCGGCGCGGGCGCGTACGGGTACTTCGAACCGTACGAGTCCTGCGCGGAGTTCACCAAGGCCGCCTTCCTCCAGGACCCGTCCGTGCGCACCCCCGTCTTCGTACGGTTCTCCACCGTGCAGGGGCCGCGCGGCTCGGCCGACACGGTGCGCGACGTCCGCGGGTTCGCCACCAAGTTCTACACCTCGGAGGGGAACTACGACCTGGTCGGCAACAACATGCCGGTCTTCTTCATCCAGGACGGCATCAAGTTCCCCGACTTCGTGCACGCGGTGAAACCCGAACCGCAGAACGACATCCCGACCGGCGCCTCCGCGCACGACACCCTGTGGGACTTCGTCTCCCTCCAGCCCGAGACCATGCACATGATGATGTGGCTGATGTCGGACCGGGCTATTCCGCGCAGCTACCGGATGATGCAGGGCTTCGGCGTGCACACCTTCCGCTTCGTGAACGCGAACGGCAAGGGCACCTTCGTGAAGTTCCACTGGAAGCCCAAGCTCGGCGTGCACTCCCTGGTGTGGGACGAGGCCCAGGAGTGCCAGGGCCGGGACCCCGACTTCAACCGGCGCGACCTGTGGGACGCCATCGAGGCGGGCGAGTACCCGGAGTGGGAGCTGGGCGTCCAACTGGTCCCGGAAGAGGACGAGTTCAACTTCGACTTCGACCTGCTCGACGCCACGAAGCTCATCCCGGAGGAGCAGGTGCCCGTCCGGCCCATCGGCCGCATGGTCCTGGACCGCAACCCGCACAACTTCTTCGCCGAGACCGAACAGGTGGCCTTCCACACCGCCAACGTCGTCCCCGGCATCGACTTCACCAACGACCCGCTGCTCCAGGCCCGCAACTTCTCCTACCTGGACACCCAGCTGATCCGGCTCGGCGGCCCCAACTTCGCCCACATCCCGGTCAACCAGCCCGTCGCCCCCGTACGCACCAACCACCGCGACGGCTACCACCAGACCGCGATCCACACCGGCACCAACTACTCCCCCAACTCCCTCGGCGGCGGCTGCCCCGCCATCGCCGGAGCGGACGGCTACGCCTACACCCACTACGCCGAACGCGTCGACGGCGACAAGATCCGCAAGCGCAGCCCCAGCTTCAAGGACTTCTACAGCCAGGCCGCCATGTTCTGGAACAGCATGAGCGACTGGGAGCGCAAGCACATCGTCGACGCCTTCCGCTTCGAGCTGGGCAAGGTCGGCACGGTGCAGGTGCGGGAGCGTACGGTCAACGAGCTGGCGCACATCGACTACGGCCTGGCCACCGCGGTCGCCGAGGGCATCGGCGTCGCCAACCCCGAGCCGGGCCCCGACAACCACAAACCCGTCGCCTCCCCCGCCCTCAGCCTGGACAACCTGGGCGGCGACCACTCCATCCGCACCCGCACCGTCGCGGTGCTCGTCACGGACGGCGTGGACGCCGAACAGCTCACCCAGGCGCAGCAGGCGCTCAGCGCCGAGGGCGCCGTCGTCGAAGCGCTCGCCGCCCACGACGGCAAGGTGCGCGGCAGCGACGGCAACGGCTACGCGGTCGACCGCGCCCTGCCGACCGTCGCCTCCGTCCTGTACGACGCCGTCCTGCTGCCCGGCGGTCCCCCCGGCACCCCCGACCTGGCCTCCGACGAAGCCGCCATGCGGTTCATCCGCGACGCCTACCGGCACGGCAAGCCGATCGGTGCCCTGGGCTCCGGCGTCGGCCTCCTCGCCTCCCTCGCCCCCGACGGCCTGCACCTCTCGGCCGGCCACCACCAGGTCTGCTCCGACCGGGGCGTGGTCACCGACACGACGACGGGCGCGGCGAGCGAGGAGTTCACCCGGGCCTTCACCGAAGCGATAGCCGCCCACCGCCACTGGACCCGCCCCGGACCCCGCCTCTGACCCCGACCCCAGCCGAACGCCACACCCCGGGTACGGGGTGTGGCGTTCGCTCGGCCGGGGGGGCGCTGGGGGGCCATTCCCCTATCCCGCCCCTTCCCGAAACCCGGGCTCCGCCCCGGACCCCGCCAGCCGCTTGCCGGACGGCCGCGCCGACGGCCGGCACTCGGCCGGAGGACGCCGGCCCGCGGGGGTGCCAGGACCAGGGACGGCCACGGCCCGGCCGGCCCCGGGGC
>NZ_RIBZ01000195.1:0-5274 GCF_003721215.1 Streptomyces botrytidirepellens | reverse complement strand
GCGCCGATGGTACTGCAGGGGGGACCCTGTGGGAGAGTAGGACGCCGCCGAACAAATATTGGAAAAGGCCCTGTTGGGAGCTTGAAGCTCCCAACAGGGCCTTTTTGCTGTTCTCGCACAGCTCAGTCAGCCGGCGCTGTCTGGTGTCTGCTGTCCGGGGAGACGCCCTACGTGGCCTTACCCGACCAGCGTGCGGTGCGGCCACCGGGCTCGTGCCTGCTCCTGGGAGCGCATCAGCGCCAGCGTGGGCAGTCCCTGTGCGGCGCCCTGGGCCAGCAGGTCCGGCAGCGCCGGGAGCGGCGCCACGGCGGCCACGTCGTCCAGCACCAGGGTGAGTGGTGGGTCGAGCCGACCGGAGGATGACCGTTCGGCCATGCGCCGGCCGTGCTCGACCACGTGTGAGGCGAGTGCGGTCAACAAGGGCATCGCACCCGGATGGGACCGGGGATCCTCGATGGATTCCCCCATCAGATAAAGGGTTCCCCCTTCACCGATGAATGACTCCAGGGCGAGCGCATCCGCCCGCGCCGGATTGCACGCGTCCCGAATGTGGATCGAGGAGAGTGCGCCCAGCGCACGCGCCGTCAGTTCCTGGGCCATATCGCGGCGTTCGGGGTGCGCGGTGAGGGTGGCTTCCAGCTCGCCCGCCGCTCCGCCGGCCGCCTTGGGGTGCGTACGGAGGATCCGTACCGGCTCATGTGCCGAACTGCCCTGTGCCCAGCGGTGTACGTGGCGGAAGGGGCGGCCGTCCACCGCGGCGGCGTGGAGCCAGCAGCGCAGCATCGTCTCCGCGGCCTCCGCCAGGGGCTGGTCCATCGCGTGCGCGGGGCGTACGGGGGCCAGCAGGGCAGCGGCGCGGGCGGCCGCGACCTCGCGGGAGCCGCACCCGTCCGCCGGGTTCCAGCGCAGCCGGGCGGGGGTGTCGAGGAGGTGGGACGGGTCGAAGACATGGGTCGGCCCGAACTTGGCGCGGGCGTCCTTGGTCGCGGCCCACAGATCGGGATCGCTGGTGAGGGTGAGGACGGGGCCGACCGCCTCCAGGATGGCCTGAGCGGCGGCGTTGCCGCGCTCGGCGCCGAAGAGGACGCGGGACCGGGCCGGTTCCCCGCCGGGGCGGAAGAGTCCGGCGGCGAGGTCGGCGCCGGGAGTGGGCAGCGGCTGTGGCGCCGCTGCGGGGCCCTGGGGGCTGTCCTCCGGGCCGTACGGGGCCGGGGAGGACGCCTTGGTGCGTTCAGCGCGCTCTGCGCGTTCCGCGGCGACGGGGCCGGTTGCCGTCTCGTACGCGGCGACTGGCGGGGCGACGGCCTCGACCGGGTCTGTGGAGTGGTGCGTTCCGGTGCCGTGGGGCGTGACCGCGTCGGGGGCGACGGCTGCGCTGTGCGCAACGGCATGGTCGGGTGCGGCGGGCTCCGGCCGGGCGGCCGGGCCGTGCACGTCGCCTGGTCCGGTGGGGCCCGTACCCGTCCCGTGGAGGGGTGGGGTGAGGGCTTCCGGGGGTGTGCCCCGCTCGGTGGCCTCGGGGGCGTACGCGGGGCCAGGGGCCCGCTCCGTACCCGTGCCGTCCGCAGTGCGCTCCGCGGCCTCCGCCCGGGCGGCGCGGCGCTTGGCGCGGACCAGCCGGTAGCGGGCCAGCGTGCCGACCGCGAAGACCGCGAGCACGATCAGGACCATCAGCTCGCTGATGAAGACGCCCCAGAACAGCCCGTACCCGGAGAGCTGGGCCTTCGGCGTGTCGGGCCAGGCCGCCGCCAGGTTGTGCGGCTCCTCCACCAGATGGCGCAGCGCCAGGGGCGTGTGCAGGAAGGTCAGGCCGTCCGGCCAGGCGCCGTGCGCGAAGAGCGCGGACAGGCCGGTCGCCGACCAGATGAGCCCGATCAGGCCCAGCAGAAAGGCGAAGAGGCCGATCAGCAGCCCGTCCGGGATGCCGCCCTGCGGGGACGGCTGTCTTCCGTGACCGTGCTCCGCGGGTCCGCCGCGGTACTGCCCGGCCGCCACGTCAGGCCACCGTGGAGCCGTACGACGGACCGCCGTAGGGGTCCGCCTCCGCCGCGGCCTCGACCGCCGCCGCCGCTCGCTCCTCGGCCTCCGCCTCGGCGGCGAGCTGGACGGCGATCGCATCCTCGGTCATCGCCCGGTCGGTGTAGACGAGGGGGCGCTCGGCCTCGGTGATCAGGTGTTTGACGACCTGTACGTTGCCGTTGACGTCCCAGACCGCGATACCGGGGGAGAGCGTCGGAATGATCTCCACCGCCCAGCGCGGCAGGCCCAGCACCCGCCCGGTGGCCCGGGCCTCGTCCGCCTTCTGGGCGTAGATCGTCCGGGTCGAGGCCATCTTGAGGATGGCCGCGGCCTCGCGCGCCGCCGCGCCGTCGACCACGTCGGACAGATGGTGGACGACGGCGACGAAGGACAGGCCGAGCCGTCGGCCGAACTTCAGCAGCCGCTGGAAGAGCTGGGCGACGAAGGGCGAGTTGATGATGTGCCAGGCCTCTTCGACCAGGAAGATGCGCTTCTTGCGGTCGGGCCGGATCCAGGTGTGCTCGAGCCAGACGCCCACGATGGCCATGAGGATGGGCATCGCGATCGAGTTGCGGTCGATATGGGACAGGTCGAAGACGATGAGGGGCGCGTCGAGATCGATTCCGGCCGTGGTCGGACCGTCGAACATGCCGCGCAGGTCACCGTCGACCAGTCGGTCCAGCACCAGGGCGACGTCCAGGCCCCAGGCCCGTACGTCGTCCAGGTCGACGTTCATCGCCTCCGCCGACTCCGGCTCGGGGTGGCGCAGCTGCTCGACGATGTCGGTCAGGACCGGCTGGCGGTCGGTGATGGTCTCGTTGACGTAGGCGTGCGCGACCTTGAGGGCGAAGCCGGAGCGCTCGTCGAGCCCGTGCCCCATCGCGACCTCGATGATCGTGCGGAGCAGGGCCAGCTGACCGGTCGTCGTGATCGACGGGTCCAGGGGGTTGAGCCGGATGCCGCCGTCGAGGGCCGCCATCGGGTCGAGCCGGATGGGCGTTATCCCCAGCTCCTGGGCGATCAGGTTCCACTCGCCGACCCCGTCCTCGCCCTGCGCGTCCAGCACCACCACCTGGCGGTCGCGGAACCGGAGCTGACGCAGTACGTACGTCTTCTCCAGGGCCGACTTGCCGTTGCCGGACTCCCCGAGCACCAGCCAGTGCGGGGCGGGCAGCTGCTGGCCGTACAGCTGGAACGGGTCGTAGATGTAGCCCTTCCCGGAATACACCTCGCGCCCGATGATGACGCCCGAGTCGCCGAGGCCCGGTGCCGCCGTCGGGAGGTAGACGGCCTGCGCCTGCCCCGTGGACGTACGGACCGGCAGCCGAGTCGTCTCCACCTTCCCGAACAGAAAGCTGGTGAACGCGTCGGTGACGGCGGTCATCGGATCGGCCACGGCGGAGCCCCTATCGTCCCAGTCCCAGTCGTCAGTCGTCTCTAACGGCTATCTAACGGCTATCGATCAGATGCGGTCGGCTAACGGCGGATACCGGTCGCGAACGGCAGCGTGTTCACAAACGCCCGGTGGTGCTCACGGTCGCACCACTCCAGCTTGAGATAGCTCTTCCCCGCCGAGGCCCGGATGGTCCGCTTGTCGCGGGCCAGACCCTCCGGCGAGCGGGAGGAGACGGTGATGTAGCCGACCAGGTTGACGCCCGCGGCGCCGCTGGCCAGGTCCTCGCCCCGCTGGTCGAGCCGGCCGTGCGCGGCGATGTCGCGCGGGTCCACCGTACGGTTCATCTTCGCGGCGCGGCTGGCCTCGGCCTCGTCGTTGACCTTTTCGGTCAGCATCCGCTCGATCGCGATCTCCGTGGGCTCCAGATCCATGCAGACGGCGACCGTACGGATGACATCGGGGGTGTGGACGAGCAGCGGGGCGAGGAAGTTCACCCCGACCGGCGTCATGGGCCACTCCTTCACCCACGCGGTGGCGTGGCACCACGGCTCACGGGTGCTGGACTCGCGGGTCTTCGCCTGGAGGTAGGTGGGCTCCATCGCGTCCAACTCGGCGGGCCAGGCGTTGCGCTTGGTCATCGCCTGGATGTGGTCGATGGGGTGGTCCGGGTCGTACATGGAGTGGATGAGCGAGGCCAGCCGGCCCTGCCCGAGGGGCTGGCGCACCCGGATGTCGGCCTCGGCGAGGCGTGCGCAGATNGCGCACCCGGATGTCGGCCTCGGCGAGGCGTGCGCAGATGTCGGTGAGCTCGCGCGCCATGATCACGGCGAGGCCCGCGTCCTTGTCGATCCTGCCGCCACCGCCGCTGCGGCGGGTGGCGCGCGCGATGGCCTGCGCCTCGGCGGCCAGGTCGCGGGTGTAGTGCATGCAGGCGACGAGGTACGCGCGGTGCTGCTCGGAGGAGGTGGACACCATCGACTGAAGCTGGTCGTACGAGTCCTTGAGCCACACCGGGGCGCCGTTGTCGCCGCGCCGCTCGACGTCCTTGGCGTGCGCGTCCGGGTCGGCGGGGAGGGTGCGGGCCAGCATCTGGAGGCGCGTCACGAAGCCGTCGCCGTTGGCCACGTGCTTGAGCAGCGTGCCGAACCGGTCGACCAGCGCCTCCTGGTCCTCGCTGTCCCGCAGGCCCACGCCCGGGCCCTCGATCTCGATCGCGGCGGTGACGGTGCGGCGGTCGGCGTGCAGCAGGACGGCGATCTCGTCCGGGCCGAACGGCGCGGCCAGCCAGTTGATCCGGCCGATGCCGGGGGGCGGGCCGACCTCCACCTCGCGGCCGTCGAGCCGGGTACCGGCCTCGGCGGCGCCGGAGCGGTAGCCGGTGGTGCCCTTGCGGACGCTGCGCCGGTACGAGCGGTTGATCTCGAACCAGCGGTAGAACGTCCGCCCGTTGTACGGCACGTACACGGCCGCCAGCGCGACGGTCGGGAAGCCGACCAGGGCGACGATGCGCAGCGTCAGCACCGGCACCAGCAGCCCGCACATCATCCCGATGAACGCGCCCGCGATGATCAGCGCGATCTCACCGGTCTCGCGGTTCTTGCCGACGATCGCGTTGGGGCGGGCACGCCCGATCAGATACGTGCGGCGCGGTGCGATGGCGTGGGACTGGGCATCGACCGTCACCGCCGGTCACCTCCCGGGTTGTTGCCTGAGCTGTTGTTCTGCGAGCGGGGGGCGGGGGCGGACCCGCCGCCCCCGGAGTTGCCGGTGCGGCCGGCGCCGGAGGCGCCCCCGCTGGTGCGGGAGCTGTGCGCGGCGACGCCGCCGGACACGGGGTTGGCGGGCTTGGCCTGGGCCGG
>NZ_RIBZ01000183.1:0-2288 GCF_003721215.1 Streptomyces botrytidirepellens | reverse complement strand
GGCGAAGCGCTCGCGGACGGCGCCCGCGAGCCGCAGCGCGGGCCGGGTCAGCAGCGCTCCGGCCCCGACGGCGGCGGCACCGGCGGCCGCGTCGAGGAAGTAGTGGTTCGCGGTGCCCATCACCACGAGGGTGATGACCAGCGGATAGACCACGGCGATGATCTTCGACCACACCGAGCGCCCCTGCCACCACAGCGCTATCCCGCACCACAGCGCCCAGCCCACGTGGAGGCTCGGCATCGCCGCGTACTGGTTGGTGAGCCCGCCCATGCCGCGCGGCGCGCTCGCGTCACCGCCCCACCAGCCGTACGAGCTGTACTGGGCCATCGTGTCGACGAAGCCCTGGCCCGCCTCCAGCAGCCGCGGGGGGCAGGTCGGCACCACGACGAAGCCGATCAGGCCGATCATCGTCGTGATCAGCAGCCAGGTGCGGGCGAAGCGGTAGTCCGCGTTCCGGCCGCGCTTCCACAGCCACACCAGCACCGCCGGGGTGGCCGCGTAGTGCAGCGAGGCGTACACGAAGTCGGCCGGTATGCCTATCCAGGCGTGGCGGGTGAACAGGTCGTTGAGCGGTGACTCGAAATCGATGTTGAACCGCCGCTCGAAACGGAGGATTCCCAGGCCGTGGTTGACGGCCGTGGTCACATCGCCTTGGCCCAGAAGCCGACCGCCCGCGTACGCGAGGTACACCACCGCGATCAGCGGCAGCTCGGTCCACCAACGGGGCCGACTGCCCAGTGTCACTCCGGCACGGGGCGCGGTATGGGGCATCCGGACGCTCTCCCAGTCAAAAATCAGGCGGCCACAACATGGCGCGCGATCAACCGTACGGTGTAGTCGAGGCGGCCCCCGCACCGCCCCCGGGGACCCACGGCTGACGACCGCGCGAGGAGGAAGACGCCGGGAGTCCCCCCGAGGTTGCCTCTCGATCACGTGCGCGATGATGGTTGGACAACGGACGGACAGAGATCTGTTCCCCTGGGCGCGTAGAGCGCAGGTATCCGCGGGCGGTCGCGTGTCACGGCGCACGGGGCGCGCGGCAGGCACGTATCCGGTGAAAGGCGACCCCCATGGCACCACGCATCCTCCTGGCCCGGCACGGACAGACGCAGTGGTCGCTCCTGGGCAAGCACACCGGCCGTACGGACATCCCGCTGCTGGACGAGGGGCGGCGCGGCGCCAAACTGCTCGGCGAGCGGCTGCACCANGCTGGACGAGGGGCGGCGCGGCGCCAAACTGCTCGGCGAGCGGCTGCACCAGTCCCCGTGGGCGGGCCTGCCGGACGTCGAGGTGCGCACCAGTCCGCTCGTGCGCGCCAGGGAGACCTGCGAACTCGCGGGCTTCGGCGACCGGGCGAGCGAGTGGGACGCCCTGCTGGAGTGGGACTACGGCGCCTACGAGGGGATGACCCCGGACGAGATCAAGGCGACCCGCCCCGGCTGGCTCATCTGGCGCGACGGCGTCCCGGAGGGCGAGTCCCTCGCCGCGATCACGGCCCGGGCGGACGCGGTGGTGGAGTGGGCGCGCTCCGCCGACCGCGATGTGCTGGTCTTCGCGCACGGCCACATCCTGCGCACCCTGGGGGCCCGCTGGCTCGGCTACGACGCCTCCTTCGCGGCCCGCATACGCCTCGACCCCACGTCCCTGTCGATCCTGGGATGGGCGTACGGCGAACCGGCCATCGAGCGCTGGAACGACACCGGGCACCTGGCCTGACCTCCGGTCACGGACGGGAGGACACCGCAGGACACCGTCAGACCGGGTTCTCGCGGGCGGCCTGCTGATAGCGGGCGAGGAAGTCCGCGACCGACGCGTTGCGGCCGTGCGGGCGCAGCAGCCGGGCGGTGTCCTCCAGCATGCGGCGGATCCGCGAGGACGTGACCTGGTTCAGCAGCCCCAGGGCGCGGTCCGCCGCCGCGGCGGCCGCCTCCGGCTCGCCGTCCGCGACCAGGTCGCTCGCCAACTCCGTGGTGAACAGGGCGATGTTGCGGGTGAAGTGGGGCTTCTGGAGGGAGACCGCGCGGCGCGCGTGCTCCGTCGCGCGCCCCCAGTCGCCCAGGGCCGACCAGCACTGCGCCTCCAGCCCCTCCAGTTCGGCCTCGCCGAAGAAGGTCATCCACTCCGGGTCGTCGTCGCAGGGGCCGCGGCCGAAGAGCGCCTGGGCGCGCAGCAGGGCCCGTTCGCAGCCGCTGCGGTCCGCCAGCCAGGCCCGCCCGCCCGCCTCGCGCAGCGCGATGAGCGACAGCAGCCGCGGCGAGGCCAGCCGCCGCGCGGCCCGCTGCGCGGCC
>NZ_RIBZ01000187.1:0-50182 GCF_003721215.1 Streptomyces botrytidirepellens | reverse complement strand
CCCTCGGGAGGCCCCCCGCCCCCCGCGCCGCGCTGTTCCTCCCCTCGGGAGACCCCCGCCCCCCGGCGGATGACATCCCCGATATTGCAGCGCTACTTGGACACCCAACTCGGACGGGAGCGGACTCGCATGTCCTGCCGGACTCTTGAGGTGCGCCGGAACCCGTCGAAACCCCGGGTGCTCCCCACACCCCAAGGCCCCTCTCAGGCTCCAGGAATTGATCAACCCCACGTCTGGCGCCGGGAACGAGCCTGCTGGCTGTCCGTAGCGCCCGACCTGAAGATCATTATTTGTCGCTCGTGTCCAAACATGTGAAGCACGGGTCAATCTAGAACATGGGGGCCGGTCTGAAGAAGAGATGTGTGCAATTTGTGCTCAAGCTTTGAAGTTGGATCCACCGAGCGGTGACTGCCTGCGGGAGCCTTGACGGCGAAGACGTGCCGTGTGACCTGTGATGACGCGAGTTCTCGGGGCTGCCGGAACCGGCAACCCCGAGGTGTCCCCGGCACCGCCAACTTGACCGCGTTCAGGGCCTGTTGGGCGTCCCGGTTCCGTTTACGCCGTGGGTCCGGCTACGTCTCGGGGCGGGTGGGCCTGTGCCGCGAGCGCGGACAGCATCAGTTCGAGGGCGGGCTCGAAGGAGCTTTCCGCCAGCGCGTCCAGGTCCTCACGTAGGGCGGCCAGCAGCGGATAGGTCTCGGCGGAGACCGACTGATACGCCCGGGTGGACGCCTGGCTGTCGCCCTGCCGTTGGGCGGGGGGCAGCGCGAGAGCGGCCGCGTCGAGGGCCGCGTGACCGAGGACGGTGTCGATGAAGGCCAGATAGAGGCGGAGGGCGCGGGCGGGTTCGAAGCCCGCCCGTACCAGGATGCCGACACCGGTCTCGACCGCCCGGAACTCGTTCTCCCGGCGGGTCACCCGGTACGAGGCCAGCACCGCGGCGCGCGGATGGGCGCGGTAGGAGTCGCGGACCCGCAGGGCCATCTCCCGCAGCGAGGCCACCCAGTCCGGGCCGGGGACGAAGCCGTCCATCGATTGGCCGATGATCCGGTCGGCGACGGCGAGCAGCAGATCGTCGGTGTTGTGGAAGTAGCGGTAGACCGCGCTCGGATCGCAGCCCAGGGCCGCTCCGAGGCGGCGCACGCTGAGCGCCTCCGGGCCGTGCTCGCCGATCAGCCGTAGCGCGCAGTCGACGATCAGCTCGGCGGACAGCAGCGTGCCCGAGCGGGTGGGACGACGCCGTCTGCGCTCATGAGAGACCCGGTCTCCCGCCGCACCGGCCATGGTGAACCCCTCTCCGCCGCCGTGTCGCTGGTGTTGAGTCGTTGTTCTGGGCAGTGAAGGGCGCCCGCAGCCTTATGTCAACACCATTGACGCAAGATGGGTGGCCGTTATTCGATGCGCGGCATCCGTACGGCTCTTCCCCGTTCCCTCCCTCAGTGAGGAGCCCGTCATGTCCCATCACCCCGCCGAGCTGCGCCGTTCGCTCGGCGTCGTCGACGGCGTCGCCATCGCCGCTTCCAGTACGGCGGCCACCACCAGCATCGCCATCGGCATGGGCACGCTCGTCGCGACCGTCGGGCTCCAGGCCCCCGTCCTCCTGCTGCTGGCCTTCCTGCCCATGCTCGGGATCGCCTGCGCGTACGCCCGGCTCAACCGGTCCGAGCCGAACTGCGGCAGCGGCTATGTGTGGGTCGGCTCCTCCCTCGGGCCCTGGCCGGGCTTCCTCACCGGCTGGGTCAACATCGTCGGCGTGATCATCTTCCTGGCGTACACCAGCGCCGTCACCGGTTCAGTGATCATCCAGCTCGCCGCCAAGGCGCATGTCACCAGCGTCGCCGGGTTCGCCCTGGACCCGAACTCCACCGCCACGAGCACCGTCATCGGGCTGGTGGTCCTCACCGCCGTGACCGCCATGGCCGTCACCGGGGTGCGCAGCGCCACCCGTCTCCAGGCGGGCCTGCTGATCTTCGAATACGCCGTGCTGCTGATCTTCTGCGGCTGGGCCCTGATCACCGGTGAGCACGAGCTGTCGCTGGCGTGGTTCAACCCCTTCGCGATCGAGAGCGGCACGGCGTTCGCCCAGGGCCTGGTCCTTGCGGTGTTCTTCTTCTGGGGCTGGGACGCGGCGTTCAGCCTCACCGAGGAGACAAAGGACGTCGGCAACCCGGCCCGCGGCGGCTTCATCGCCCTCTTCGCCATGCTCGGCCTGTTCGTCTTCGCCTCGGTCGCCTTCCAGCGGGAGATGAGCCTGCCCGAGTTGATCCGGAACGGCCCGCAGGCGCTTCCGTATCTGGGCGCCGAGCTGGCCGCCGAACCCTGGGCCGGCGTGCCCCTGCTCGCCCTGATGTTCTCGGCCGTGGCGTCCGTCCAGTCGTCGGTCATTCCCACCGCCCGCGGACTGCTGGCCATGGGCCGGGATCGCACGATGGGGCCGGTGTGGACCCGTATCCACCCCCGGTACGGAACACCGGCCATCGGTACCGTCCTCGTCATGGCCGTCGCGACCGCCGTCGCCCTCCTCGCCCTGGCCATCCCCGAGCTGAACGACATGATCCTGGCGGCCGTGAACTCCATCGGCCTCGTCGTCGCCCTCTATTACGGACTGACGGCGATCGCCTGCGCCGTGCGCTTCCGCTCCACCCTCCGTGCGGGGGTGCGCGAGGCGCTGCTCGCGGTGGGGGTACCGGCCGCCTCCGGGCTGGCGCTGTTCGCCATCGGCGGCTATCTCGGCTACTCGTATCTGACCGGGACCGACCACTTCGAACTCAGCCCGGACAACGGGTGGTTCATGTTCTCCCTGCCCTGCGCGATCGTGGCCTCCGGCCTGGCCATGGCCGCATGGGCCAAGTACCGGCGGTGCTCGCCGTACTTCGTCACCGGGCGCGGCACGGATGGGGAGCGGCTGCGGCTGCCGATGGACCAGATGGACCACCCTGCCGGGACCGCTTCCTGACCCTTTCACTCCTCCTCGGGTCATGCCGGCCCGTCCGGCATGACCCGGCGACCATCGATCCCTGGAGCACATCTGATGTCCGACACCACCGCCGATCTCGTCTTCACCGGTGGCCCGGTGCACACCGTCGATCCGGCGCGCGGCCGCGCCACCGCCGTCGCGGTACGCGGGGAGCGTGTCATCGCCGTCGGCCGGGAGGAGGTGAATGATCTGATCGGCCCCGGCACCGAGGTGGTGGACCTCGCCGGGCGGCTGCTGCTGCCCGGCTTCCAGGACGCCCATGTCCATCCGCTGGGCGCCGGTATCGAACTCGGACAGTGCCATCTCGGGGACTCCACCGACCCGCAGGAGTATCTGCGGCGGGTGGCCGACTACGCCGATCAGCACCG
The DNA here is from genome assembly GCF_003721215.1 of Streptomyces botrytidirepellens. Lineage (NCBI taxonomy): Bacteria > Bacillati > Actinomycetota > Actinomycetes > Kitasatosporales > Streptomycetaceae > Streptomyces > Streptomyces botrytidirepellens. The sequence goes on along the minus strand of NZ_RIBZ01000187.1, from coordinate 46,837 downwards.
GGACCTCGGGTGGATCGCCGGTGGCGGCTGGTCCATGGAAGCCTTCCCCGGTGGCACGCCGACGGCCGCGATGCTCGACACGATCGTCCCCGACCGGCCGGTCTATCTGCCCAACCGCGACCATCACGGCGCCTGGGTCAACACCCGCGCCCTCCAGCTCGCGGGGATCGACGCCGGTACCCCCGATCCCGTGGACGGCCGGATCGAGCGGGACGAGCGGGGCAACCCCACCGGCATGCTCCAGGAAGGCGCGGCATCCCTGGTCGGCACGCTGCTGCCCGAGGTCACGCTCGCCGAGCAGACCGCCGCGCTGCTGCGCGCCCAGTCCGTACTGCACGCACTCGGGGTGACCGCCTGGCAGGACGCCATCGTGGGCTCCTACGCCAACATGGCCGACCCGACGCCCGCGTACCACGCCGCCCTCGACGGCGGCCTGCTCACCGCCCGGGTGGTCGGCGCGCTGTGGTGGGACCGGGCGCGCGGCGCCGAGCAGATCCCGGAGCTGCTCGCCCGCCGGGAGGCGACCGGGCGCGGCCGGGCGCTGCGCGCCACGACCGTGAAGATCATGCAGGACGGTGTGGCCGAGAACCACACCGCGGCGATGCTCGGCCCCTATCTCACCGGCTGCGGCTGTGCCTCCGACAACTCCGGCATCAGCTTCGTCGATCCGCGGGAGCTGAGGAAGTACGTCACCGCGCTGGACGCACACGGCTTCCAGGTCCACTTCCACGCGCTCGGCGATCGGGCCGTACGGGAGGCGCTGGACGCGGTGGAGGCCGCGCGGACCGCCAACGGCCACCGTGACACCCGCCCTCATCTGGCACATCTCCAGGTGGTCCACCCATCCGACATCCCGCGCTTCCGCACGCTCGGCGCCACCGCCAACATCCAGCCCCTGTGGGCCGCGCATGAGCCCCAGATGGACGAGTTGACACTGCCCTTCCTCAGCGCCGAGCGCGGCGGATGGCAGTACCCCTTCGGCGGGCTGCTGCGGGCCGGGGCCACACTCGCCGCGGGCAGCGACTGGCCGGTCAGCAGCCCGGATCCGCTGGAGGGCATCCATGTCGCGGTCAACCGCCGACTGCCGGACGCCCCCGAGGGGACCGCGCCCTTCCTCCCCGAGCAGCGCATCGGCCTGGCGGCGGCCATCGCCGCGTACACGGCGGGCAGCGCGTATGTGAACCACGCGGATGACACGGGCACCATCGCCCCCGGCCAACTCGCCGATCTGGTCGTCCTCGACCGCGACCCCTTCGACGGGCCATGTGAGGAGATCGCCGACTGCCGGGTGCTCCAGACCCTTGTGGGGGGTGAGCGGGTCTACGCGGCGGCCGACGCGTGATGAGCGCCTGTGAGCGCGGCGGCGGCTGCTTTCTGGGCAGCCGCACCGGCGGTAGGCGCGAGCGAAGTTGAGTGGCTGTCATTTTTTGCCGTCAGAACTCTTGTGAGCGGCATCCGCCTTCATTACTTTCCAGTAGGTGGCGCCCCGACGATGACAGACCCCCCACCTCCAATGGAGTGACCATGCCTCCCGAGCACCGTGGCTCCACCCGAATGGTTCTCTCCCTCGCCGCTGCCGTGGCACTGGCCATGACCGGTTCCACGGCGGTGAACGCCTCCGCGCAGGGCAAGGCCCCCGGCCTGCGGGAGGTGATGTTCGTGGGCAACAACTGGGACGGCACCGCCGACGTCATCAAGCCCAGTGGCGACCTGGCCAGGATCGGCCGGATCAACGTCATACCGGACAAGGACCAGCGGCTCACCGAGATCTACCTCAACCCCGTCAAGCTCGCCTTCTTCCTGGGGATCCGGCTGGGCCCGGGGGAAGGACACGACCAGTTCGTGGACGACATGTACTCGACCCCGGACGGCTCCGCCATCGTCGTCTCCCGGCCCAGCTTCGCCGACGTGGTCTCCATCGACGTCGCGACGGGCGCCATCAACTGGCGCTTCCCCGTGTCGGGATTCCGCGCGGACCACATGGCCGTGTCGCCCGACGGCAAACGCGTGGCGGTGTCGGCTTCGACGTCGAATACGGTGCACGTCCTCGACATCGAGACGGGTAGGCAACTCGGTTCGTTCCCCGCCGGTGACAAGCCCCATGAGAACGTCTTCACCGAGGGCGGAAAGTACCTCTGGAACATGTCGATCGGCGAGGTCAACACCGCCCTGGACGATCCGTCGATGGACTGGACGAAGGGTGACCGGCGCATCACCGTGGTCGACGCGAACACGTACCGGCAGGTCAAGGTCATCGACATGCGCGAACGGCTCGACGCCTTCGGCCGCAAGGACCTGTCCGACGCCGTCCGGCCCGTCGCCTTCACCCCCGATGAGTCCAAGCTCTACTTCCAGGTCTCCTTCTTCAACGGGTTCCTGGAGTACGACGTGGCCAAGGACAAGATCACCCGCGCGAAAACCCTCCCGAAGAATCCGGCGACCAGTGAGGACCGCACCACCTGGGTCAACGACTCCCGCCACCACGGCCTGTCGATGAGCCCCGACGGCAAGAAGCTGTGCGTGGCCGGGACGATGGACGACTACGCGACCGTCGTGGACCGGGAATCGCTTCAGGAAGGCCCCCTGGTGCCGACCTCGAAGCCGTACTGGGCGACGGTGAGCGGTGACGGCACCTCCTGCGTCGTCTCCGAGAGCGGTGCCGACCGGGTCACCGCGATCGACTTCGCGACGGGCGAGAAGACCGCGTCCGTGGCGGTCGGCGACCACCCGCAGCGGGTGCGCATCGGTCAGGTGGCAGCCGACTGGACCGGGCCGTCGACACCGAGCTGAGTCAGGGCTCACGGGATTGATCGAAGAGCCAGTCGATGACGACGTCGTTCTCATAGGTCTGGGCCCACGCGAAGTGTGGGCTCACCGGTGTCGTTCCGGTCGTGTAGCTGGTGAACAGCACGTGGCTGCCGGCCCGGCGTGCCCGGTTCAGCAGGGCCCTGGACCGGGCCTCGAACTCCGGCTCGGGCAGGTCGTTGGCCCACTCCCCGCGGGTGATCTGTGCACCGGCGCGCTCCAGCGCGTTCATCAGCGTCCAGGTGCCGGGCTTGCCGAACCGTCCCTCGCGGTAGGGGACCACTGGGTCGTCGATGGAGTGGTCGGCCCAGATCGGGATGTGCGTGATGCGGTCCATGGTCGACGCGTCGCCCCAGCCGGCGGTGGCCAGGGCCGCGGCGAAGGTGTGGGGATGGCTCGGGAGCAGGTTGAAGATGCCTCGCGCACCTGATGACAGGCCGACGAGATAGAGCCGACGCGCGTCGACGGGGCGCTGCGTCGTGAAGGTGTCGATGAGTTCGACCAGTGCCGCTCGGACCTTGGGGTCGGTCCAGTCCGTGTTGTCGGGTCCGTCCATGGGGCGGGGCAGGGGGATCTGGGGTGCGAGCACGAACGCGGGGTGCCGGCGCTGGCGTTCCGGCTTGGCGAAGGTGACGGCGACGCGATTGGCGGTGAGCTGGGTCATGTTGTTGTCGGCGACTTCGCCGCCGCCGTGCAGGGTGACGACGAGCGGATACCGGGTGGCCGCTCCCGGACTCCGTACGAACCCTTCCGGCTGATAGAGCCGGAAGGCCAGCTCGAACCCCGTGGAGTCGGTGAACGATCCCGCGGTGAAGTCGTCGACCACCGGGGTGATGACGTCGTCGTTCCGGATGGTCAACGGACCGGCCGGGAGGACCAGGTCGCCGCCGGGGGTCCTCACGTCGGCCACCTGCCGGACGGCGTAGGCGCGGTGGAGCGGAAGCGGGTCGGCGCCGGAGGCCTGCGCACCGGTGTCGTCCGGGTCGAGCTCGAGGATGAGATATCTGCCCGGCCGCCCGGCGTCGGGGAGGTCGTCCGTCCTGACCGCGGTGCTCGGGTAGGCCCGGGTGACCGTTCGGGCCGTGCTCTGCCTGCCGAGGTCGGCGGTGACCTGGAACGCGGAGGGCGGGATGACGCCACCGCGCATGTGGAGGGGGTGCGCGTAGCGGATGGCGACGGCGGTCACCCGCCAGTTGTTCCTGGGCGTCACCCGTGTGATGAGGGCGGTTCGCAGAGCGGGACCGGCTCCGGATGGCGCCGGTCGTCCCGGCGCCGGGGCATCGGCCGCCGCGGCGGCCGCGTTGATCACCGTCGAGGCGGTGACGGTACCCGCGGCCATGGTGAGCGCCGTACGTCTGGTGATGTCTCTCATGGGTCCTCCGTAAGGTGTCGGGCGGCCCGCGAAGGCCGGACATGGAGCCGATTGCCTGGTGCGGTGAACCGAGAACGATCCGTACGGTGTGGTGAACGCCGACGCGCGGCCGAGCGGCGTCGTTCCGGGGCGAGGCAGGTGGCGGGCGTCGCCCTGTCATGGGTGAGTCTCCAAGCCGTGTCCACAGGGTGTCCAGCACCGGACCCGAGATCTGTCGATGCGTCATGTGCATCAATCCGGAGGCGTGCTCGTGCTTCCCGGATCGACCAGGCTGTGATCTCACGGCTCGATGAGATGCGAGCGCATCGCCTCGGCCCCCACCCGGCCGCGGCCGGTGAACCACAGGTTGAAGGACACCCTTTCGCCCGGCTTCAGCATCGGCGGGTCGAGGACGGCGACATGGATGCCTCCCCGCTTCATCCGCAGCGTGCTGTGCGCGGGGATGGTCACCTTCTTCGCCCGCCGGACGGCACCCGGCTTTCTTCTGTCGGGCTCGCGCAGCATGGAGACTCCCAGCTGCGGGGAGTCGGCGAAGACCAGGGTGTCGTCCTTGTCCCCGGTGTTGCGGATTTCGAAGTACGCGGCGGCCGCCTGCTCGGGGGACTGGATGATGCGGCCGGCGCCGACCTCGATCTGCGGGACGGGCTCTCCCGCCGCGCCGGTCGCCGTGTAGCCGGTGAGCAGGGCCAGGGCCAGCGCGCAGCCGCCCACCGGTACCAGTGCCGCCCGCGCTCCCCGGGTCACCGCCTCTCGCAGAGGGCGCCGCGGCGGGGTGCGGTCATCGGTCACTGAGGGCATCGTTCTTCCTTCCCGTACGGCCCGTACGGCCGTGCTCGGTGACCCCTGAGTCATGGGACGCGAGGGGAGCGGGCGGTGTGCCGGTCCGCCGCCCGTCCGGGGCGTAGGCCCGCAGCCGCAGGCTGTTGGTGACGACCAGGACCGAACTCGCGGACATGGCCGCGGCCGCGACCATGGGGTTGAGCCAGCCGGTCGCGGCCAGCGGAACGGTGACCACGTTGTAGCCGAAGGCCCAGGCGAGGTTGGCGCGGATGGTGCTCAGCGTGCGCCGGGTGAGCCGGATGGCGTCGACGACGGCCAGCATGTCCTCCCGTACGAGGGTGATGTCGGCCGCGCCGATCGCGGCGTCCGTGCCGCCGCCCATCGCCATGCCCAGGTCGGCGGAGGCCAGCGCGGCGGCGTCGTTGACCCCGTCGCCGATCACCGCGACGCACCGGCCCTCGGCGCGCAGCGCGGTGACGATCTCTTCCTTTCTTTCCGGGGTCACCCCGGCATGGACCCTCTCGATGCCCGCCCGTTCGGCCATCGCCTGCGCCGGGGCGGTCCCGTCACCGGTCACCAGCACCGGCTCGATGCCCAGCGCGCGCATCGCCTCCACCGCCTCGCGGCTGGTGGGCCGCAGGGTGTCCCCGACGGCGAGCAACGCGGTGGGCCGGTCGTCGATCTCCACGATCACGGCGGTGTGCGCGGCACGCTCGGCGGCGTCCCGCGCCTGGCACAGCGCGTCCGGCAGAGGCTCCGACGGACGCGGGCGGCGTACGCGCACCCGGCGGCCCTCGACGCTGCCGGACACCCCCTCGCCGGGGTGGGCCCGGAAGTCGGCCACCTTCGGCAGACCGGCGTCACCGTCCTCGTCCCGGCGGGCCGCCGCCACCACCGCCCGGCCGATGGGGTGCTCGGAGCCCTGTTCCACGGCCGCGGCCAGCCGGAGAACCTCCTTCGTCTCCGGCCCGTCCTCCGCCACCGCCACATCGGCCAGGGACATGCGGCCGGTGGTGAGCGTGCCGGTCTTGTCGAGCACCGCGGTGTCCACGCGGCGCAGCCGTTCCAGCGCCTCCGGGCCCCGGACGAGGACACCGAGCTGCGCCCCTCGCCCGCTGGCCACCAGGAACGCGGTCGGCGTGGCCAGCCCCAGCGCGCAGGGGCAGGCCACGACGAGGACGGCCACGGCCGCGGTGACGGCCGACTCACCCGCCGCACCGGCGCCGAGCCAGAAGCTCAGCACCGTGGCGGCGATGGCCACGATCACCGGGACGAAGACTCCCGCCACCTTGTCGGCGAGCCGTTGCATCCGGGCCTTGCCCGCCTGGGCCTCGGTGACCAGCCGTGTGATGCGGGCGAGTTGGGTGTCGGCGCCGACCGCCGTGGCCCGTACGACGAGCAGCCCACCGGCGTTGATGGCTCCGCCGACGACGGCGGTGCCGGGTGTCACCTCCACCGGCACGCTCTCGCCGGTGACCAGGGACAGGTCCAGCGCCGACCCGCCCTCGACCGCGACCCCGTCGGTGGCGACCTTCTCACCGGGGCGCACCACGAACTCCTGCCCCGTGGTGAGCGCGGCCACGGGGATGCGGCGATTGCCGTCCGGTTCCCGCAACTCCACGTCCTTGGCGCCCAGTTCGGCGAGTGCCCGCAGCGCCGAACCGCTCCGGTGCCTGGCCCGCGCCTCCAGATGCCGTCCGATGAGGACGAACAGCGGCACGGCGACCGCCGCCTCCAGATAGATGTGGGGCACACCGTCGTCGGCCGACGGCAGCAGGCTGAACGGCATCCGCATGCCCGGCAGGCCCGCACCGCCCCAGAACAGCGCGTACGCGGACCACGCGTAGGAGGCGAGGACGCCGAGGGACACCAGCGTGTCCATGGTGGCCGCGGCGTGCCGCAGGCCGCGCAGTGCCCGCTGGTGGAAGGGGTACGCACCCCAGATCGCGACCGGTGTGGCAAGGGTGAAACACACCTGCTGCCATCGGTCGAACTGCCAGGCGGGAACCATCGAGAGCGCCATCACGGGCACTGCCAGCACCGCGGTGACGACGAGGCGTTCGAGGTCACCGGCTTCTTCGGGGTCCTGACCGTCGGAGTCGTCCTGGGCGGAGGACGGGTCCTCGTCCGTGGTTCCGGTGACGGGGGCCGGGAGTTCGGCGGTGTAACCGGCTCGCACGACGGTGGCGATCAGCTCGTCCGGGGTGACGGTGTCCGGGTGGGAGACCCGCGCCGTGCCGGTGGCCAGGTTCACGGTGGCGCTCACGCCCTCGACGCGGGCCAGCTTCTTCTCCACCCGGTTCACACAGGCCGCACACGTCATGCCGCCGATCAGCAGGTCGGTGGTGTGCGCGGGTACGTCGGACGGGGCGGCCGGAGGGGACGTGGCGTCCGGGCGCTCGCTCATCGCGCCTCCGTCCACGCGCTGTGGCCCAGCGGCCCCATGCCGTGGGTGCCCATGCCGCCGCCCCCGTCGTCCTGCGGCACGCTCCGGTGGATGCCGGGCGCCACCGGACCGGCGGCCCGCCCCACGGCGTAGGAGGCGGCCATCAGCACCACCAGGAGGACGAGGAACCCGCCCAGGGCAGGAGGCGGCAGCGCGCGGCGCACCCGCGCACCGCGTGGCTCCGCTTCATCGGGCGCCGGTCGCGGCGGCGAGGCGGCATCGGTCAACGGCATCTTCGGCACTCCCCTGTACGGGCTTCCGGAAACGGCTGGGGTCCGCTCACCATTACGGGCCGGGGCGGCAGGCCGCTCACCGGGCGGAGGCTCTGTCATACAAGGAGAAGACCGTCCCGGCCGGGAACTACCCGGGCCCGGCGTCCGACGTGTGCAGTGCGAGGACTCTCTGCCCCGCCGTGGCCCGTGCTGTGACGCACGACACGGAAACTCTCCGGAACTTCCCCCTCCGGAGGCCCGACTACTGGACTGGTGCGGCTCCGGCCGACCGGCACCGCCCGCGATCCAGGTGAACATCACCGCTCATATGCGCGTATTCCCATCGAAAGCATCACCTTCCTCACCTCCGTACACCAGGAGAAATGACCATGACTGAGATCCGTTACATCGTCACCGGCATGAGCTGCGGACACTGCGTCGCCAGCATCACCGAGGAGGTCTCCGAGGTGTCCGGGGTCAGCGAGGTCAGCGTCGACCTTCCGTCGAACGAGGTCACGGTGCGCGGCGCCACGCTCGATGACGAGCGGGTGCGCGCCGCGATCGCCGAAGCGGGATACGGCGTCGCGGGCCTCGCAACCGCCTGACCACACGGCGGACGACCCCGGCGGGGCCGCGGTACTCCGCGGTCCCTGTCGCGACCGCGTGGCCCCACTCACCACTGTCCGTGCCGCCGCCTGAGAGAAGGCCCAGCGATGCCCGACCAGCAGACCACGCCGACCGCGCCCGCACATGCGGGCACGCGGCCGAACGGCCCTGAGCACGAAGACCACATACCGCGGAGCAGCGAGTCGTCCGAGCCTCACCGGCCCGCACCCCTGACGACGCCGGGGGTGGTCCGATGATCGCCGCCACGGGTCTGCGCTGGATCCTGACCCTGCTGTTCGTCGTGCCCGCCCTCCACGCGATGTGGCGGACCGGCGCGCCCGGACGGGCCGGAGGCGGCCCGGGCGCGGTCGAGAGGATCGCACACCTGCTGCACGCGGTGATGGCCATCGCCATGGCGGCGATGGTGTGGCCCTGGGGGATGAACCTCCCCGCCGGACCGCAGGTCGCGCTGTTCACGCTGGGCGCGATGTGGTTCGCGGGGGTGGCGCTGGCGCGGCCCGCTTCCGCCTCCCGCGCACGGGCGTTACGGGGCGCCCTCCCACACGTCGTCATGATGGGCGCGATGGCCTGGATGGCCGCCGCGATGGTCTCGTCCGGCTCGATGGCGGGACACGGCTCCCATTCGATGGCGGGACACGGCGGTTCCCACGACATGGCGGGCATGGCGGGGATGGACATGTCCGGTGGCTCCGGCACCATGACCATGGCTCTCACCGATACCGGTCCCAGGCTGACCGCCGGGCTGCTGGCCGCGGTGCTGCTCGTACTGGGTGTGCGGTGGCTGGCACGGAGCTTCGACGCCGCCCGGCTCGCCGGCGCCACCGGTCCGCGGCGCCCCGCGGCCCCGGTCGAGCGCGACGCGTTCGGTCTTGCCTGCCACAGCGCCATGGCGCTGGGGATGGCGGTCACGTTCGTGGTGCTCGTATGAGGACGGCCGTACCGGGCCGGGAGGGCCGTTCCGCGTGGGCCTCGGGAGGCTCGGCAACGGGCAACTGGCCGGGAACTTAAGGTGCGTTCGCCGCGACTACTGGAACGGGCGACGGATGTTCGCCCGCGTACCGAATGGATTCCAGGAGTTGTGCGATGCGTTCTCGTGTGTGGAGCGGTACGGCGGCCGTGGTGCTGGGCGGCGTGCTGGTGGCGGGGTGCGGTGGCGGGGAGGACACGGCGGGAGCGCGGAAGGCCGGGGACTCCGTCTCCGGCGGGTACCCGGTGGCGGTCACCGACTGCACGGGCGCCAGGACCACGTTCTCCGCCGCCCCGAAGAAGATCGTCACCAGCAACGCCTCCAGCCTGGAACTGCTGCTCCGCCTCGGCGCGGGCGACAAGGTGATCGGCACCGGCTTCCCGCCCGGCAAGGGCACGCTGCCCGGCGCGCTCGACACCGAGGCACAGAAGGTCACGGTGCTCGGCCGGACCGTCATTCCCAAGGAGAAGCTGCTCGGCTCCGGCGCCGACCTGTACATCGACACCTTCGCCTCCATGGGAAGCATGGGCGGCGGAGGCATGGGCGACGCGCCGACCGAGGAGGAGTTCACGGCGGCCGGCATCAAACACACCTACCTGAAGTCCACCGCCTGCGCCGCCGCGAACAAGAAACCGGTCACCGATCTGTCCGCGGTCGAGGCCGACATCACCTCCCTCGGCGCGGTCACCGGCACCGGTGCGAAGGCGAAGCAACTCGTCGCCGGGATGAGGGCGAAGGTGGACGCCGTCCAGAAGGCGGTCGGCGGTACGGGGGAGAGCGAGCGCCCGACGTACTTCTTCTTCGACTACGACGCCGGCACCAAGCAGCCCACCGTCGTCTGCAACCGCCAGGTCGCCAACGCCGTGATCACCTTGGCCGGGGCCCGTAACGCCTTCGCCGACTGCGACGGCGACTACAAGCAGGTCGGCTGGGAGGACGTGATCGCCAAGAACCCGGACTGGATCCAGCTCGGCGTCCGCGACCGGGGCAGCGAGGCGGCGAACGAGAAGGCGTTCGACGAGGCGGAGAAGTGGCTCAGATCCCACTCGGCCACCAAGGGCCTGAAGGCCGTCGAGGAAGGCCACTTCGTACGCATCGGCTCCGAGCAGACCACCATCGCCGGAGTCGGGAACGCCGGCACGGTCGAGAAGATCGCCAAGGCCCTCCACCCCGGCAAGGTCGGCTAGCGGTGGCCGCCACCCTGTTGCGCGGCAACGCCACGGACGTCGCTCCGGACGCGCGTAGCCTGCCCGCCGGACCGGTGGCCCTCGTTCTCGGCGTGACGCTGCTGGCCGCGCTGACGGCGGCCGTGGCCTGGGGGTCGACATCCATTCCGCCCGGCGAGGTGTGGGGTGTGGTGTGGCGGCGGCTGTCCGGCGAGGCGCCGCGACCGGGTACGAACGACCTGATCGTGTGGCAACTGCGCGTGCCCCGCGCCCTGTTGGCCGCCCTCGTCGGCGCCGGGCTCGGCCTCGTCGGCACGGCCGTGCAGGCGCTGGTGCGCAACCCGCTGGCCGACCCGTATCTGCTGGGCATCTCCAACGGTGCTTCCCTCGGGGCGGTGGCCGCGATCGTGCTCGGCCTCGGTGCGGGCGGTGCGCTGGGCCTCGGCCTGTCCGGAGCGGCCTTCGCCGGAGCCCTCGCGACCTTCGCGCTCGTGTGGGCGGTGGCCCGGCGCGGCGGGGGCTTCGCCCCGCTGCGGCTGGTGCTGGCCGGGGTCGCGATCGGCCAGTTCCTGTCCGGATTCACCAGCTATCTCGTGCTCCAGGCCGGGGACGAGCAGCAGACCCACAGCGTGCTGTTCTGGCTCATGGGCAGCCTCGGCGGGGCGAACTGGGAACTGCTCGCGGCCCCCGCGGTGGCGGTTCCGGTGGCCCTGCTGTGGCTCCAGGCACGGGCCCGGGGGCTGAACGCGCTGCTGATGGGCGACGAGACGGTGGCCGGGCTCGGCATCGACGTCACCCGGCTGCGCCGCGAGCTGTTCACGGTGACCAGCATGCTGACCGGTGTCCTCGTCGCGGTGTCCGGCGCGATCGCCTTCGTCGCGCTGATGGTGCCGCACGTCTGCCGCCTGGTCCTCGGTGGCGACCACCGGCGGCTCCTGCCCGTCTCCGCGCTGTTCGGCGCCCTGCTGCTGGTCGTGGTCGACATCGTCTGCCGTACGGCCATGGACACCCAGGAGCTGCCGGTCGGCGTGGTCACCTCCCTCATCGGGGCCCCGGCCCTGCTGTATCTGCTGGACCGGCGGCTGGGGAGCGGCAGTTGAGGATCGACATCGAAGACCTGCACGTCGCCTACGCGGGCCGTACGGTCGTGGCAGGTGCACACCTGGTGGCGGCCGAAGGTGAGATCACGGGCCTGGTCGGACCGAACGGCAGTGGCAAATCCACCCTCCTGCGCACCGTCTACCGGCACCTGAAGCCCGCCGCCGGGCGGGTCCTGCTGGACGGCAGGGACCTGCGTGAGGTGTCTCCGGTCCAGTCGGCCCGGCACGTCGCCGCCCTGCCCCAGGAGCGGGGGAGCGACTTCGAGCTGACGGTGCGCGAGGTCGTCGCCATGGGCCGCACACCGTACAAACGGGCCTTCGCGGGAGAGGACGCCGCCGACCGGGACATCGTCGCGGGGGCACTGAGCGGCGTCGGCATGGAGGGCCACGCCGGCCGCAGGTTCACGGCCCTGTCCGGTGGTGAGCGCCAACGTGTGCTCCTGGCACGGGCGTTCGCGCAGGATCCGGACGTCCTGGTGCTGGACGAGCCGACCAACCACCTCGACATCCGCCACCAGGTCGAGCTGCTCACCCTGCTGCGCGCCCAGCGCCGCACGACACTGGTGTCGCTGCACGACCTGAACGCGGCCGCATCCGTCTGCGACCGGCTGCACGTGCTGCACAACGGCGCCGTGGTCGCCTCCGGCCGACCGCGTGACGTCCTCACGACCGCGCTGATGGCCGACGTGTTCGGCGTACGGGCCGTCGTGGTCGACCATCCGCTGACCGGCGACCCGCTGATCGCCTTCGACCACCGGGGCCCGGCAGGCGCCGAGGCGGCCGTGGTGCCGGGGACAGGCCGAGGCAGCCATGCGGCACCCGGACACGACAGTGAGGGACGAAAGGGTGACACGGCAAGGTTCCGGATCGGCACGGCCCGGCCACATACCCATGGGGAATGACCGCTGGACGCTGGTGGCCGCGGCGGGTCTGCTGGCATTCGTGGCGATGCTCGACATGAACATCGTCAACGTGGCCCTGGCGGACATCGCCGACGGGCTGAAGGTTTCCGCGGCGACCGCCCAGTGGGCGGTGCTCGCGTACCAACTGCCCGTCGTGGCCTTCCTGCTGCCCGTCGGGCGGTGGCTGGACGGCGGGGGGACGCGCACCGTCGTGCTGGTCGCGACCGCCGGCTTCGGCCTCTGTAGCGCGCTGGCGGCCGTAGGGCCCCGGGCGGCCTGGCTGATCGCGGCCCGCCTCGCGCAGGGCGCCTTCGGGGCCGTGCTGTTCGTGCTGATGCCGGTGCTCGCGATGCGTTCGGTACGGCCGGAGCTGCGGGGGCGGGCGATGAGCGTCCCGGCGACCCTGGGCCCGCTGGGAGCGGTGGCGGGACCGGCCGTGGGCGGTCTGCTGCTGGACCACGTGGGCTGGCGTTACGTCTTCCTCGTCAAGATCCCCTTCTGCCTGCTCGCGATGGCCGTGGTGTGGCGGGCGATGCCCAGGGACGGCCGTCCGCGTCCGCCCGACGGCCGGTCGCTGCTGGACGCGCTGCTGGTGGCCACGGGCGTTGCGGCGCTGCTGCTGACGCTGACCCTGGCGTGGGACGACCCCGGGTGGCTGGTGCTCGTGGTCGCCGCCGTTCCGCCGCTGTGGTGGTGGCAACGCGGTCCGGGCGGCCGTCCGGTGGCGGAGGCGCTGCGGGTCTCGGGCCTGCTGCGGGCGCACGGCGCGGTGCTGGCACTGGCGACCGGATTCGCCGCCATGCACTACGTCGTCGCCCTGCACCTCCAGCGTGACGACGGCGTCAGCGCCACCACGACCGGCCTGACCGTCCTGGCCTTCCCACTCGGCATGGGCGTGGCCGGGCCCCTCGGTGGACGCCTCGCCGACCTCCCCCAAGCTCTCGGCTCCGCTCGAGCAGGGGGGACCCCCGTCGGTGCCCGGCCGGTGGCCGTCACCGGTGCCGTGCTCACCGCGGTCGGCCTGCTCCTGCTCGTTCCGCTGGGCAACGACTGGTCACCGTGGGAGGTGGCCTGGCGGCTGGCACTGGCCGGAGTCGGCATGGGCCTGGGAGGCGGTCCCACGCAAGCCCTGGTCATGGGCGCCGCTCCACCGGACCGGACCGCCACCGTCGGATCCACGGTGCAACTCGCCCGCAGCCTCGGCTTCACCCTCGGCCCCGCCCTGGCGACCGCGGTCCGGGGCCTTGCCGGACCCGGCGACGGCGTACACGCCGGGCTCGCCCTGGCCACCGTCGCCGCCTGTCTCGCCGTACCGCTGCTCGCCCTGCCCGGCCGACGGTCGGCCACCGTGCCCGACAAGACCACCGGTGCGGCTCCCGCCGCCCGTCCCTGATCCCAGGAGTTCTTCCCATGTGCGGAATCACCGGCTGGGCGTCCTTTCACGGCGACGCCCGCACCCAGGCCCCGGTCATCGAGGCCATGACCGGGGCCCTCACGCCACGCGGTCCCGACGCGGGCGGCGTCTGGCTCGGCGAGCGGGCCGCCATCGGCCACCGCCGCCTGGCCGTCATCGACCTGGCCGGGGGCGCTCAGCCGATGACCGACCGGCCGAGGGACCCGACCGTCGTGCTCACCTACAGCGGCGAGGTCTACAACCACCACGAGCTGCGGGCCGAGCTGCGCGGCCGAGGGCACGCCTTCCACACCCGCAGCGACACCGAGGTGGCCCTGCGTGCCTACGCCGAGTGGGGCGAGAACGTGGCCGAGCACCTGGAGGGCATGTTCGCCTTCGCCGTCTGGGACGAACGCGCCCGGCGGCTGGTGCTGGTGCGGGACCGGCTCGGCGTCAAGCCCCTGTACTGGGCGCGCGTCGACGGCGGCCTGGCCTTCGCCTCCGAGCCCAAGGCGCTGTTCGCCCACCCGCAGATACGGCCCCGGGTGGACACGGACGGGCTGCGGGAGGCGTACAGCCTGCTGTTCAACACCGGCCCGACGGTGTGGTCCGGCGTCCGGGAAGTGGAGCCCGGCGGGCTGCTCGTCCTGGACCGCGACGGCATCCGGGAACGCCGCTACTGGCAACTGGACGCCGCGCCCCACACCGACGACCGGGAAGCGACGGTGGAGCGGATCCGCGAACTGGTCGGCACGGCGGCCCGGAACCAGTTGGAGGCCGACGTCCCACTGTGCAGCCTGCTCTCCGGCGGGCTCGACTCCACCGTCCTGACCGCCCTGCTCGCCGACGAACTCCGCGAGCGGGAAGGACCGGACGCCCGCATCCGCTCGTACGCCGTCGACTACAGCGACCAGGCCGCGCAGTTCACCGGAGATGTCCTGCGCACCGGCCACGACACCCCCTACGCCACCGAGGCGGGGGCCTTCATCGGCACCGATCACAGCGTCGTCGTCCTCGACCCGCGCGCCCTGCTCGACCCCGAACACCGCAAGGCCGTCGTCGTGGCCCGCGACGCGCCGATCGGCGTCGGCGACATGGACACCTCGCTGTACCTGCTGTTCGGGAAGATACGCCGGCACTCCACCGTCGCCCTGTCCGGCGAGGCCGCCGACGAGGTGTTCGGCGGCTACCCCTGGTTCCACAATCCCAAGGCCCTGGCGGCGGACACCTTCCCCTGGCTGCTGGTCACGGGAGACGAGGCCGCCATGCCCCTGAACCCGGAACTGGACCTGCGCATCGGCGAGTTCCGCGACGACACGTACCGCGCTGCCCTGGCCGCCGTACCGCACCTGGACGGCGAGACGCCCGCCGAGCACCGGCAGCGCGAGATGCAGCACCTGTCCCTGACCCGCTGGCTGCGCCAACTCCTCCACCGTAAAGACCGGTTGAGCATGGCCCAAGGTCTGGAGGTGCGCGTCCCGTACTGCGACCACCGCCTCGTCGAGTACGCCTTCGCCACCCCCTGGGCGCTGAAGAGCTTCGACGGCCGGGAGAAGAGCCTGCTGCGCGCCACGGGCAGCGGACTGGCCCCCGAGTCGGTGCTGTACCGCCCCAAGAACCACTACCCGGCCACCCACCACCCCGACTACAACCGTGGCCTCCAGAACATGGCCCGCGACGCCCTGGCCACCGCACAGGTCCGTGCCCTGGCCGACGAGACCCGCGTCAAACCCTGCCTCGACACCCCGCCCGACCACCTGGAGTGGGGCCACCGCCTCCGTCTCGAACGGGTCGTCGACCTCGCCCTGTGGCTGGACCACTACCAGCCCGAACTCGCCCTCTGAGGAGGCACCACATGACCCTTCAGGAACCCGTTCCGGCCGTCGAACCCAAGCCCCGGTCGGACTCCCTCCCCGACCCGGTCCCGCTCATGGGCTGTCCCTACAAGAGCAACCCCTACCCCCTGTACGAGCAGATGCGCGAGGCCGGACCCGTCCACCGCGTGCTCTTCCCCAGCGGCGTGCACGCCTGGCTGGTCACCGGCTACGACGCCGCCCACGCCGCCCTGAACGACGACCGCCTGGGCAAGAACCACGACCGGGGCAACGACCGCTGGCGCGCCCGCGCCTCGATCATGCCCGAGCCGCAGCACTCCCAGCTCCAGGTCCACCTCCTCCATCAGGACCCGCCGCAACACACCCGCATGCGGCGCTTCGTCACCGACGCCTTCACTCCGCGCCGCGTCGAACAGCTCCGCCCCCGACTTCAGGAACTGGCCGACGCGCTGATCGACGCCCTGCCCGAGACCGGTCCCGCCGACCTCGTCACCGGCTTCGCCGCCCACTTCCCGTTCCAGGTCCTCGCCGAAGCCATCGGCCTCCCGCAGGAGCTGGCCGCCCGCTTCGACCGCGACTGGGGCAAGGTCGTGCAGCCGGTCGGCCCCACCGACCCTGAACGCCCCGTGTACGAGGCTCGTCTGCACGGCCTACAGAGCTACATCGCCGACGTCGTCACCCACAAGCGGCAACACGGGGACGACGACCTGCTCAGCCGCCTGGTGGCCGCACGCGACCGCCGCGAACTGTCCCGGGAAGAGCTGGACTCGATGATCTTCCAGCTCCTCGTGGCGGGCCAGGAACCGGTCACCAACCAGATCACCACCGCTCTGATCGCCCTCTTCCGCCACCCGGACCAGATGGCCCGTCTGCGCGCGGACCCCGCGCTCCTGCCGCGCGCCGTCGAGGAACTCCTCCGCTATGACAGCGCCTTCGAACTCACCACCTGGCGCTTCCTCGCCGAGGACGACGACCTGCACGGCACGCGCGTCCCGGCCGGAGACTCGGTGATCGTCTCCCTGTGCGCGGCCAACCGAGACCCCCGCCGCTTCCCCGACCCCGACACCCTCGATCTGGACCGCAGCCCCAACCCCCACCTCGCCTTCGGCCACGGCATCCACTTCTGCCCCGGTGCCGCCCTCGCCCGCGCCGAACTCCAGGTCGCCCTGGGCGCTCTTCTCGCCCGGCTCCCCGGCCTGCACCTGGCCACCGGCGAGGAGGACATCGAATGGATCCCCGCCGTCCTCGGCCGG
The DNA here is from genome assembly GCF_003721215.1 of Streptomyces botrytidirepellens. Lineage (NCBI taxonomy): Bacteria > Bacillati > Actinomycetota > Actinomycetes > Kitasatosporales > Streptomycetaceae > Streptomyces > Streptomyces botrytidirepellens. The sequence continues at coordinate 29,979 of NZ_RIBZ01000187.1, read as the reverse complement.
GGCACCAACCACCTCCCCGTCGGCTACGACCGACGCCTCTGACACCGGCTTCCGGCTGACCGACTCCCGCTGACCAACGGCGCCCTGGCTCCGCCCACGCCAGGGCGCCATGTCGCCGTGCCCGCATACCTCAGGAGAACGACATGTCATCGACGACCATGCCGAGCACCGCCCCCGCCACCGACATCAGCGCGGCGATCCTGAACCTGCTCCTGCCCCATCACCGCACGACCGACCGGGCCCCCGCATCGGCGGAGGCGTTCCCCCACCAGATGCGACGCATCACCGATTTCGTGCGCGAGGGCAACCCCATCGTCTTCACCCTGCCCGGCTTCCCCTGCAAGTCCCCCAACCCGGCCAAGGTTCTCGGCCACCTCCCCGACCAGGGAGAACGCCTCTCTCTGACCTTTCTGAACACCTTGTGCACCGAGGTCGAACGGATCTACCCGCCCGGCGCCCGCCTGATCATCTGCTCCGACGGTCACGTGTTCGGTGACCTCATCCACGTCCCCGACGATCACATCGACGCCTACGCCGACGAACTCCGCATCGTCATGGACCAATGCGGACTGAGCAGACTGTCCGTCTTCGACCTGCGCCACGTCCTCGGGGACCTTCCGCACGACACGAAACGCGCCCGTGTCCACGAGCGCCATGCCCCCACGCTGGAGGCCCTGCGAGCCGAGGTCCGCACCGACGACCACGCCCTCGCCCTCTACCGGGGCATCACCCGCTTCCTCTTCGACGACACCGCCGACCACGCGGGCACCCGCTCCGCCCTTCAACGCGCCTGCCGCGACCGCGCGTACGGAGTCATCCAGCGCAGCCGTGCCTGGGGCGACCTGATAGCCCAGCACCACCCCCGCGCCGTACGCCTGTCCATCCACCCCCAGCCCATCGGCGCCCCCAAATTCGGCATCCGCCTTCTCGACGCCCCCGACGTCTGGACCACTCCCTGGCACTCGGCAGCCCTGCACCGTACCGACGGCACCTGGACGCTCATGCCCCGGCACCAGGCGGCCCGACTGGGCCGCCTGGTACAGCAGGGCGGCAGGCCCAGTCACTTCACGCAGAGCTGATCGGCGGGGCCGGCTCCCTGATCGCGGGCCGGGATCCCGGGAACTCGACCGTGCTGTGGTCCGACTACTGGTTGTGCCGGCACCGGGCCGGTGGTGATCACAGGGGAGGGCGTCCTTCATGGCAGATGTGAACCGTAGCCATCGCACGGAGCTCCAGGCAGAAGCGGCACGTGGACCGGCGGCGGAGCAGGTGCGCGTGGCGGTGTTGCTGTACGACGGGTTCACCGCGCTCGACGCGGTCGGGCCGTACGAGATGCTGTGCCGGGTGCCGCGGGTGACGGTGACCACGGTGGCCGAGAAGGCCGGGCTGGTCCGTAACGACACCGGCGAACTGACCCTGGTGGCCGAGCGCGCCCTCGACAGTGTGGACCGGGCCGATGTGCTGCTGGTGCCCGGAGGCAGCGGTACCAAGGCGACGATGGAGAACCCCGTCGTCCTGGACTGGATACGCCACATCCACCGGCGGTCGGTGTGGACCACCTCGGTGTGCACGGGTTCGCTGATCCTGGGCGCGGCCGGGCTGTTGCGCGGTCTGCCCGCCACCACCTTCTGGGCCGGCCGCTCCTACCTGGCGGACGCGGGCGCCGAGTACACCCCGGGGCGGTTCGTCGAAGCGGGGAAGATCATCACCGCGGCGGGGGTCTCCGCCGGTATCGACATGGGCCTGCACCTCGCCGCCCGCCTGTCCGACGAGAAGGTGGCGCAGGCGATGCAGCTCGCCGTGGAGTACGACCCCGATCCACCCTTCGACACCGGCAGCCCGGAGAAGGCGGGCCCGGAGCTCCAGCAGCTTGCGCTCCAACTGCTGGCGGACGCCGAGAGGTAGCGGGCGGCCGGGAACCGCCGCCTCTCCGTGTCCGACTGACTCCTCCGAGGCCCGTCTCCCGAGGGGGAGACCGTGCGGAGCGTGGTCGCCCACATTCATTACGGTCACCGCGCGTCCGCCGGTCCGGGCAATTGATGGCGAATTCTTCGCCCGCTAAGCGGACACACTGCCCATCGGGTCGCTATTCGCCACACAATACGGGAGACCGTCACCGCGAATATCTCCATGAGGTGCACGTCACCATGACTGACGTCACTCTTTGGCCTCCTCCGCGGCGCCTGTCGTCCAGGTCAGAGGCGGTGCGTGAATGGAGATCACGTGTGAATATAGTGTCAATTGAATGGCTCGACATGCGAACTCATTGTGTGAACTTGGTGCGGTATTAGGCTGGTTCGCGCAATGAGTTCGATGATTGTCGCCCGTGCCGCGTCTCCCGTCGGTTCTGGCTTTTCTCGATGATTGAGGATGCTGATGGTTCGTACTACGTCGTCACCCGGAGGCCCCTCGACCGGCCTTGCCGCGGCGTGGTCGGTTCCCGCTGGCCTGATGGCCGTGGCCACGGCAGTCATCGCGACGATCGCGCCGGCGGGAGGGAAGGCACCGGCCATCTGGTGCGGAGTCATCGCCACGGCGATCGTCGCGCTCGTCTCGGCCGAGGCGGCCCGCCGCGGCCGGGACGCCGCCGCGCTGCGGGCCGAGCACGCCACGCGGGAAGCAGCCCTGCTCCAGGACTTGCGGCGGCAGGAGGCCGCGACGATCCGGCTGGCCGAGCAGCATCTGCCGGCGGCTGTCGCCCGGCTCCAGGAAGGCGAGTTCGCCGAGGACGTCCTGCTGTCCGTCGCGGCTCAGGACGAGGGGCTCAGCCCGCAGTCCCAGGCGGCGCACCAGGCACTGCTGCGGTCCGTCGTCGAGGCCGTGCAGGCGGAGGAGAGCATGCGTGACTCGGCGCAGCGCGGTGTGGTGAACATCGCGCGCCGGGTCCAGGCCATCGTGCACCAACAAGCGACGGACCTACGGGCGATGGAAGACCGGCACGGCCAGGAACCGGCGTTCTTCGCCGACCTGCTCCGGCTCGACCACGGCACCGCCCTGATCGGCCGGCTGGCCGACAGCATCGCCGTACTCGGCGGGGCGCGGCCGGGCCGCCAGTGGAGCAAGGCGGTGCCCCTCTACAGCGTGCTGCGTGGCGCCATGTCCCGGATCCTCGACTACCAGCGGGTGGAGCTGCACACCGTCGCCGAGGTCGCCGTCGTCGGTACCGCCGTCGAGCCGCTCATCCACGCACTGGCGGAACTGCTGGACAACGCCAGCCGGTACTCGCCGCCCAAGACCCGCGTCCATCTGACGGCGGTGGAGGTGCACATGGGCATCGCCATCGAGGTCGAGGACGGCGGTGTCGGTCTCAGCGAGGAGGCGCGGTCGCGGGCCGAGAGGATGCTCAAGGAGGCACGGGCCGGCATCGACCTGAACGACCTGGGGGAGTCGCCGCGCTTGGGGCTCGCCGTGGTCGGCCGCCTCGCGCAGGCCTACGACTTCAAGGTCGCGCTCCCGCCGTCCGCCTACGGAGGCGTGCGCGCGGTGCTGACCGTGCCGAAGAGTCTGCTCACCACCGCACCCGCGACGGGGCGGGCGCACGGTATCGGCGCCTCGTCCGGGCCCCGGTCGGCGGACCGGCCGGCCGCCGCACAGGGCGCGCCCTCCCGCGCGGCCACCGAAGATTTCGCACCGCGCACCGCGTCCCCGGACGCGTACCCGAACGCCGGTGCGGCAGTGGACACGCACGAGGCCGTGGACACGGACCGGTCCGCCCCGGTGCGCGGGGACGACCGTACCGAGGAAGGGACGCCGGCCGAGGCCGAGCGGACGGCCAGCGGGCTGCCCCAGCGGCGCCGCCGTCGTCCGGCGACCGGGCGCGGCACGCGGACCACGCCCCTGCCGGGACCGGCGGAGACGGCGCACGAGGAACCCGCGCCCGGCGTCTGGATGGCCGAATTGCAGAGCGGTCTCTCAGCCGACAAGCCCAGGGCAGCACCTCCCCGGGCCAACAGCGACACGTCAGACAAGGGTGAGTAACCGATGCAGCAGCGCGCGGACATGGACTGGATGCTCAAGGATCTCGCGGAGAGCGTCCCCCAGACTCGCCACATCGTGGTCCTGTCGTCGGACGGCCTGTGCATGGCCCGGTACGACACGGACATGGACACCGCGGACCGCATCGCCGCAGTCGGGTCGGGCCTCCAGAGCCTGTCCGTGGCCGTCGCCGCCGAGTTCCCGCACAGCGACGGGCGGATGCGGATGGTCGTCATCGAGATCAGCGGTGGCTTCATGTACCTGATGGCCGCGGGCGCCGGTGCCCATCTGGCGGTGCTCGCCGACGAGGGGGTGGACGCCGGACTGGTCGGCCAGTGCATGCGTGACCTCGTCGCCCGGATCGGCGCGCATCTCACCAGCCCGNGTGACCTCGTCGCCCGGATCGGCGCGCATCTCACCAGCCCGCCGCGCAGCGACGGGCAAGCGCGGTGAGCGCATCCGACCGGGACTGGGACGAGGGCGGTCCCGAGCGGCTCTACGTCATCACGGGCGGCCGGGCGGAATCAACGGAGCAGGCCGACCTGGACCTGGTCACCCTGATCGTGTCCCGGGAGGAGCCGAAGGCCGGCCTCCAGCCGGAGCTCGCCGCCATCCTCCGGGTGTGCCGGTCTCCGGTGTCCGTCGCGGAAATCTCCGCTCATCTGACCCTGCCCACCAGTGTGATCAGCGTGCTCCTCGCCGATCTGCTGGCCGACGGACGGGTCGAGGCCCGCGCGCCCGCCTCGTCCTCGCGTCCCGACATCGCACTGATAGAGGCGGTTATCGATGGTCTCCAGAATCTCTGACACGGTCACGGAGCCCCGGCGCGAGGACCGGCTGCCGTCAACGGCCTCCTCCGCGGTCAAGATCGTTATCGTGGGCGGTTTCGGCGTCGGAAAGACCACCTTCGTCCGCTCGGTGAGCGAGATCAGGCCGCTGACCACCGAGGAGACGATGACGCAGGCCGGCGCCGGGGTCGACGACATCGCCGGAGTGGAGCGCAAGAGCGTGACCACCGTGGCGATGGACTTCGGCCGGATCACGCTCAACGAGGAGCTGGTGCTGTATCTCTTCGGCACACCCGGCCAGCAGCGCTTCTGGTTCCTGTGGAACGGCCTGTTCGAGGGCGCGCTGGGAGCCATCGTGCTCGTCGACACCCGGCGTCTGGAAGTCAGCTTCGACGTGATCGGGCGTCTGGAGGAGGCCGAGGTGCCCTTCGTGATCGCCGTCAATTCCTTCCCCGACGCGACCTCCTATCGCACCGAGGAGGTGCGCGGCGCACTCGACCTTCCGGAGAGCGTGCCGATCGTGGTGTGCGACGCACGCGAGCGACCGTCGAGCCGGGACGTGCTGATTTCCCTGATGCGCTATCTGCGAACCTTTGCGACGACCTCGGAGTCCACGTGACCGCCAACACCCCCGAGAACACGACCGACGGCCCGGCGACCCCGCCGCCCGGCTGCCCGGCCCACGGCATGACTCCGGACGCACTGCACCGCCTGTACGGCGCCGAGGCCCAGGCCGACCCGATGGGTGTGTACGAGAAGCTGCGGGCCGCGCACGGTCCCGTCGCCCCCGTGCTCGTCCACGGCGACCTGCCGGCCTGGCTGGTCCTCGGCCATCGCGAGAACCTCGACGTCCTGCGCACCCCCACCGTCTTCTCCCGTGATTCACGGTATTGGCGGGACATGGCCGAGGGGCGGGTGGCGGCCGACCATCCGCTGGCGCCCATCACGGCCTGGCAGCCGCTGTGCGTCTTCGTCGACGGCGAGGAGCACGAGCGGCTGCGCGGCGCGGTCACCGACAGCCTGGGCCGCTTCGAGTCGCGCGGTATCCGGCGCCATGTCACGCGTTTCACCCATCAGCTCGTCGACGGGTTCGAGCGCAGCGGACGGGCCGATCTGGTGAGCCAGTTCGCCGCCCAGCTGCCGCTGCGGGTCATGACACAGCTCTTCGGTATGCCGGACGAGTACGGGCCGGCCCTGGCCGCCGCCGTCCAGGACGCGCTCACCGGTACGGACACCGCGGCGGCGAGCAACGACTACATCACCCGGACCCTGCAACAACTCGTCGAGCGCAAGCGCACCGACCCCGGTCACGACTTCCCCTCCAAGCTGATCGAGCACCCCTCCGGCCTCAGCGACGACGAGATCCGCGAGCATCTGCGGCTCATCCTCACCGCCGCCAACGAGACCACCGTCAACCTGATCGCGAACGCACTGCGGACGCTGCTCACCGACGACCGCTTCCGCGCGAACCTGGCCGGCGGGCACATGACGCTGCCGGACGCGATGGAGCAGGTGATGTGGGACGAGCCACCGATGATGACTCTCCTGGGGCGGTGGGCCACCAGCGACACCGTGCTCGCCGAACAGCCCATCGCGGCAGGGGACATGATCCTGCTCGGTCTCGGCGCGGCGAACGTCGACCCGGCGATCCGCCCCGATCTGCATGCCTCCGTGCACGGCAACCGCTCCCATCTCGCCTTCAGCGGGGGCCCGCACGAATGCCCCGGCCAGCACATCGGCCGGGCGATCGCCGACACGGCCATCGACACCCTCCTCACCCGCCTGCCCGATCTGCGGCTGTCCGTCCCGAAGGACGCACTGGAGTGGACCTCCTCGCTGATGTACCGCCACCTCAAAGGGCTGCCGGTCGAGTTCACTCCCAGCCACCGGGCGCCGCGGGCGTCCGGTCTGACACCGCCGATGGCGCTGCGTACCGAGCTCCCCACGGCAGAGCCCGAGACCAAGCCCGCCTTCTCGACCGCCCCTGCTCCCGCCGACCGTTCCTGGCTGTCCTGGTGGCGCGGCGTGAAGCGGTGGACGAAGGGCTGAGGCCCGGTCCGGGCCGTGGCCTTCGGCACGTCAAAGTTCTGTCTTCAACTGATGCTGTTGTGGGTAATGATGCTCAGGAAGACAGAAGGGCGTGTGTGGCGGGAATCCTCACCGGCCCCCGTACGGGAGGGGTGTCGAGTTCCATGACGGACCAACAGCACCCGGAGTACGTCTCCCACCGATTCAGGGCACGCAGCACCGGTTCGGGTGAAGGGTTATGCCCGGCAGGGTGACGCACATCGGCGACGTTCCGGCATACCGGCTTCACCGATGGACCGCCGAACCGCGCTGATTCCGTCTCACGTCTGCCGACTTCCCTGAACTACCGGCCCCGACCCACAGCCCGCGCCCCCCCACGCGGCCGCTGGTCGGCTGCACACCGGCCCCCGACGGGCGGTGCCCGGGACGGGGAGACGCTCTCAGCGCCCCCATCCCCCCAACCTCCCTCGTGCCCTGATGCACCCCATGCCTCGGGGCGGCCCTCTGCGGAGCAACCATGCACACGAACACCCACACCGGCGAGAGCCGACAGAGCCCCGTTTCCGTCACCCCACGGAGTGCCTCTCTTCCCGGTCTGCTGGCCCGGCAGATAGTGCGCGGACCCGACGCTCCGGCGGTACAGGACGGCAACAGAACGTATTCGTATCAGGAGCTTGACGACTGGTCACGGTCCGTATCCCAAGCCCTCCTGAGCCGAGCCATACGCCCCGGGGACGCCGTCGCGGTCCTCGGTACGCGCTCCTGGGAGGCGACGGTCGCCGTCGTCGGCATCCTGCGGGCGGGCGCGGTGTGCGTCCCGGTGGACGCGCAGTACCCGTCGGCCCAGGCCGCGGAGATGCTCACCGACGCCGGTGCACGACTGGCCATCGCACTTCCCGGCCACGAGCCGGTGGCGGCGGCGGGCGACGAGCCGGTGGGCTGGGAAGAGTTCGACGCACTGGTGCGGACGCGGCCCACCGTGGACCACGACCCGGATGTCCCGTCCCTCACGGAACGTTCGGCGGAGAACTGCGCGTACGTGCTCTTCACCTCCGGCACCACCGGACGCCCCAAGCCGGTGCTCTTCCCGCACCGCGCCGTGACCCGGCTGGCGGAGGGCGGCGCTCCCTGGTGCCCCGGCTCCGGCAAGCGCGTCCTACAGACCTTCGGCCTCTCCTTCGACGGCTCCCTCTTCGAGATGTGGGCCACCCTGCTCAACGGCGGCTGCCTCGTCGTGGCGGGCAGGGACGTACTCCTGGACACGGAGGCGCTGGGCTCGCTGCTCCGCGCCGAGCGCATCACGCACGCCTTCATGACCACCAGCCTGTTCCACCACTCGGTGCGGACCAAGGCCGGGATCTTCGGCGCCCTGGACATGGTGCTGGTCGGCGGTGAGGCCATGGACCCGGGGCTGGCGGCGGCGGTGTGTGCGACGGGACGGCCGCGCCATCTGATCAACGGATACGGCCCGACCGAAGGCGGCATCATGGTGAGTGCCTACGACGTCGGCCACGTCGCGCCCGGTGCCTCCTCGGTCCCGATCGGATGGCAGGTGGCCGCCAGCAGCTGCCATCTTCTGCGGGCCGACGGCAGCCCGGCAGGCCCCGGTGAGGAGGGCGAGATCTGCATCGGCGGGGCGGGGCTGGCCCTGGGGTACCTCAACCGGCCCGAGGAGACCGCCCGTGCCTTCGTCACGCTGCGCACGAGCACCGGCGAGAGCGAGCGTCTCTACCGCAGCGGTGACCTGGGCCGCCGGGGCAGTGACGGGCTGCTGGAATTCCGCGGCCGGGTGGACCGGCAGGTCAAGGTCCGCGGCTTCCGCGTCGAACTCGACGCCGTCGAGGCCCAGTTGCGGACGCACCCCGGCGTGGCCGACGCCGCGGTGGTCGTCCGGGGGAACGACGGCATCGGCAAGGGGCTCAGCGCGTTCGTCACGTCCGCGGACGCCACCCGGCCGGTGCGACCCGCGGAACTCCGCGCGCACCTGGCGAGCCGGCTGCCCACGCACGCGATCCCCGCCCCCATCCACCCGCTGGAACGTATGCCGCTCACCGGGAACGGCAAGACCGACTACGCGGTGCTGCGCGCCCGGGCCGCCGCCCCCGACCGCGGCTCGGGGCAGCCGCCCGCCGGCCGTCCGGGCGACCCCGTCGCGGAGATCTGGGCGGAGGTGCTCGGCACACCGGTGTCCGACAGCACGGACTTCTTCGCCGAGGGCGGCAACTCCCTCCTCGCGGCCCAGGCCGTCACCCGCACCATCGCCGCCCTCGGCCTGACCGCCGAGCACTTCGCGCCGCTGCTCCAGCGCCTGCTGGCGGCCCCGGGCCTGGCCGCGTACCGCGCGGCGACCGGCACCCTGCCGTCCGGGCCGGGCGACCGGACCCAGCCCGACTACGAAGCCGAGGCCCGCATCGAGCTGAACGTCGGCGCCGACCCGGCCGCTGCCCCGCAGCCCACCCGGGCCCGCCACATTCTGCTCACCGGAGCCACCGGATTCGTCGGCGCGTTCCTGCTCGAACGGCTGCTCCGGGACACCGACGCGACCATCCACTGCCCGGTGCGCGCCGCCGACGGCTCGCAGGCGATGCGGCGGATCCACGCCACGATGGAGCGGTTCGGTCTCCGTATCGGCGAACCCGGGCGGGTCCGTCCGCTGCCGGCCGAACTCGGCCGCCCCGGGCTGGGGATGGCCCCCGGTGTCCTCGACGGCTTGGCGGACGACGTCGACCTGATCGTGCACAGCGCCGCCCACGTCAACTTCCTCTACCCTTACCAGCAGTTGAGGGAGGCGAACGTGGAAGCCGTCCGCTCCCTGATCGACCTGGCAGCAGGGCGACGGATTCCCGTCCACTACGTCTCGACCACCGCGGTGCTCTCCGGAAGTGGCGCCGGAGGCGTCCGGTATGTCGACGAGAGCACCCCGCTCAGCCATCCCGAGCTGATCAGCATGGGGTACCCCGAGACCAAGTGGGTGGCCGAGCGCATGCTCGGCCACGCGGCGGAGGCGGGGCTGCCGGTCACCATCCACCGGCCCTACGAAATCACCGGCCACAGCCGCACCGGCGCCTGGAACACCTCCAGCGCCATCTGCGCGGTCTTCGACGCCATCACGCGCATGGGGGCGGCCCCCGCGGTCCCGCTCCCCCTCGACCTCGTGCCCGTCGACACCGTCACCGACGCGATCGTCGGCATCGCCACCCGGCTCCCGCACCTCGGGGGAGTGGTCCACCTGACCAACCCCCGGCCGGCGCGGCTCGGCGACATGGTCGACCGCATGCGCGCCGCCGGATACGCCATCGAGGACGTCGGCTACCCGGAGTGGACCGCCGCTCTCGTCGATCATGTGCGCCGCAACCCCGAGGCCCCCATCGCGCCGTTCATGCCCCTCTTCGTCACGCCGGCGAACGAGGCCGACCACAGCGTCAAGGAGCTGTACTTCGACTCCGTCTTCCCCGAAATCGCGCGCACCCGCACCGACCAGATCTGGCCGGCCTGGCGGGACTCGTGCCCGCCCGTCGACGACACGCTGCTCGACGGCTACCTCTCCTGCCTCCGGCGCAGCGGCCTCCTCCTGGACTCCCGGCAGGCCGCGCCGGAGCAGAGGGCCGGCTGACCCGCGCGGAGCTGCGGCACCGAACGGTGCGGGCGTGCGGGAGGTGCTCAGCCCGCCGGGGTCAGGCGGTACGTCGCTCCGGACTCCGTGTCGAAAACGATCAGCCCCGGCTCCGGTCGCCGTGCCCGGACCCGATGGCCGTGGACGGTCACCTTCAGATCCGTGGTGGACCGCACGATCGCCCGGTTGCCGGAGCGGGAACGCAGCGTGCCTGTCAGCAACCTGCCCTGGCGCCACGTCAGGTCGACCTCGAAGCCGCCGCGTGCCAGCAGGCCGCGCACCCGGCCGTCGAGCAGTGCCGGGGGCAGCGCGGGCAGCAGACGCACCTCACCCGCGTGGGACTGGAGCAACCACTCCGAAACGCCCGCCGTCGCACCGAAGTTGCCGTCGATCTGGAACGGCGGGTGCAGATCGAAGAGATTCGGCGCGGTGCGCTCGGGGGTGAGCAGATCGGTCAGCAACTTGTAGGACCGCGCGCCGTCCTCCAGTCTCGCCCAGAAGTTGATCTTCCAGGCGAGGGGCCAGCCGGTGCCCGCGTCCCCGCGCTGCTCCAGAGCACCTCCTAGGCAAGCCTGGCCAAGTATGCGTCAGCCGGGGCGTCCGAAATCCGCGTACGGGCGCGCCCGCACCCCTGGCTCACCCGCGAGCTGCCGCGATCCGCCGCCACGACGGTGACAGCGGCGCGCTGCCCGCCGTGCACCGCTTGGCCGGCTACTCCCTGTTCGGCCACTCCCTCTACCGGCAGCCGGCGCTGGACGGCAGGCTGCATTGGGCATCGACCGAGACCGCCCCCGACCACGCCGGGCACATGGAGGGTGCTCTCGCCGCCGCGGAGCGGGCCGCGCACGCGGTCCTGGCCACCTCCCCGGCCCGCACCGTGCCCGCCCAGTGACTCCTGCCGACCCGCACCCGAGGAAGGTGACCACATGCACCGGATCGACGCCCTGCTGCGCGAGTACGACCGCGCCCTCGCCCACACGGACGAGTTGTGGAAGGACCTCACCCCGGACGAGGTGACCTGGCGTCCGCACGAGAACTCCAGCGCCATCGGCTGGCACCTGGGCCACCAGGCCCACGTCGCCCACTTCATGGTCCGCAACCTCACCGCGGCCGAGCCCAGCCCGGACCCGGCCCTCGACGCGCTGATGGACTCGGCCAACCCCGAACAGTTCCGCGGTGCCCTGCCCACCGTCGAACGGCTCACCGCGTTCCGCGAGACCGTCGCCGAGCGCGTCCACGCCCGCATGCGCGCCATCGCCTCCGGGAAGGTCGCGGCGCCGGAGCAACTCTCCGTCGTCGCGGCCCACTTGCTCACCGCGCTCATCAACCACGAGTACCAGCACGACCAGTGGATCGGCGAGGTCCGCGCGGGCGACCTCGGCCACGCGCTCCCGCCGGACCCGGGGAGCGACCACGTACGCCGCCTCGACGGCTACCTCGTCGTCGACGGCCTGTAGCCGGGCGTCCGGTTGTGACGTCCCGCGCGGCCTCGCCTTGCTCCGTTGGCCTCCCTCCCACCCCTGAGAGAGAACTGCCCATGACCCCGACCGACTCCGCCACTCCAGCCGGCATATCCGGCGACGCATCCGCCCGCCTCGAGGCCCAGCGCCGCGTCCTGACCGTGCTGGTCGTCAGCCAGATCCTCAGCGGGGCCGGGCTTGCGGCCGGTGTCACCGTCGGGGCCCTCCTCGCACAGGACATGCTCGGCTCCAGCGGCCTCGCGGGGCTGCCCAGCGCGCTGTTCACCGCCGGTTCGGCCCTCGCCGCCGTCGCGGTGGGCCGCATCTCCCAGGCCCGGGGCCGCCGACCGGGCCTGGCCGCGGGATATCTGACCGGCGCCGTCGGCAGCGCAGGGGTCATCGCCGCCGCCGTCGCCGACACCCCCGTTCTCCTCTTCATCGCCCTGTTCGTCTACGGCGCCGGAACGGCCACCAACCTCCAGGCCCGCTACGCGGGAGCCGACCTCGCCGCGCCCGCCCACCGCGCCCGCGCCGTGTCCACCATCCTGGTCGCCACCACGCTCGGCGGCGTCGTCGGCCCCAACCTCGCCGCCCCCACCGGCACCCTCGCCGACACCCTCGGCATCCCGGCCCTGGCCGGACCGTTCCTCCTCGCCGGTGCCGCCTACGCCCTGGCCTCGCTCGTCCTCGCCATCTGGCTGCGCCCCGACCCCCTGCTGCTCGCCCGCAGCCTCGACCTCCAGCAGCAGGTGCACGCCGCCGCGAAGGCCGCCGGCGCCGCCGGCGACGCCGAACCGGCCCCGGCACGGCGGCCGGGGCTGATACCGGCCGCGCTGACGATGATCCTCACCCAGCTCGTCATGGTCGCGATCATGACGATGACCCCCGTCCACATGCACGACCACGGCCATGGCACCGCCACCTCCGGCCGGGTCATCGCCCTCCACGTCGGCGCCATGTACCTGCCCTCCCCGCTGACCGGCTGGCTCGTCGACCGGTACGGCCGCACCGCCATCGCCGCCGCCTCCGGCGTCACCCTCCTGGCCGCCGGAGTCACCGCCGCCGCGGTGCCCGGGGACTCCGTCGCCCTGCTCGCCCTCGCGCTCGCCTTGCTCGGGCTGGGCTGGAACTTCGGCCTCGTCTCCGGCACCGCGATGATCACCGACGCCGTGCCGCTCGCCACCCGCGCCAAGACCCAGGGCATGGTCGACGTCGCCATCGCCATCGCCGGAGCGACCGGCGGCCTGGCCTCCGGCGTCGTCGTCTCCACCGCCGGCTACCCCATCCTCGCCATCACCGGCGGCATCCTCGCCCTCGCCATCCTCCCGGCCATCGCCGCCACCGCGAGCGGCCGATGTGCGCAAGCAGAGAGGCAGGGACTCTGACATACCCCGCCGTGCACAGCCGGCACACCAGCCGTTATCCCTTCGCGGAGACGGACATACCCGAATCCGTGCGCGCCGCTCTCGCCGAGGCCGCACGACAGGAACACGTCTCGCTGTCGTTCGCTTCGGGGTGGCACCTTCAGTCCGTACTGGAGCCGGCGCTGGAAGCCGAGGCACGCAACCTCACCGATCCCGGTGTCGCGGCGGACCTGGCCCGCTTCACCACCTCGTTCGTCACCCAGGCCCTGGAATGGCACGACCTGCGCCGGCCACTGCGCGACCCGATGCCGGGCTCGGCGTATGTGCAGATGGCGCTCCGGCTGGGCTACGGGCCCCCGGCACACAGGCCCCGCGACGACCGGTCCACGAGGTACTGGACATCCAGCCGTGGTCCCCGTTGACAGCGCCGTCGACACCGCTGAGTATTCAGCCGCCGGCCGTGTATCCGCGCCCGCTGAGTGAGTGTTTTTGATCCCCAGTTGACGGACGGGCAGGGCGGCGCTGGTTGCTGTGGTGTCCGGTGTCAAGGCGTCCTGTGGGGCTGAGCTTCGCCGTGAGACGGCTCGGGCGTGATTGTGGGCAGCAGTATCCGGGAGGGCAGTACCCACGCCAGGCCGAGCAGTGCGCCCAGGGTTGCGATCCATAGGGTGGGGCGCAGGCCGATCGTTGCGCCGAGCCACCCGCCTGCCAGTGCGCCGATGGGGCGGATGCCGTAGTTGCACAGGCGGCTTGCTCCTGCGACGCGGGATCGCAGTGTGTCGGGTATCAGCGACGCAGTGAGTGATCCACCTGCGATGTCCAGGACCATCACGCCGAACCCGGAGCCGAACTCCGCCAGAAACAGGCACGTTGCCGCAAGTAGGACGGGGCCCTGTGCCAGGGGGACCAGCACCAGCGGTGCGGGGAAGGCGAAGAGGCCGAGGAGCGTGGCCCGCTTGATTCCGATCTGGCGCACGATCCGGCCGGTCAGCAGGGCTCCGATCACTGAGCCGACGGCGCCGCTGCCGAGCACAGCGCCCAGAAGGCCGGGGCTGAGATCGAGTTCAGTGGTGGCGTAGAGGACGAAGATGGCGTGAAAGGCGAAGTTGAACAGGTTGAGGGTGGTCACTGCGCCGTAGAAGCTGCGCAGGATCCGGGAGCGGATGAGGTAGCGGAAGCCGGCCATCAGATCACCCTTGGCGCGGGTCGCGGCCGGTGGCTCGGTGGGATGGATCCGGGACAGTTGCCAGGCCGAAGTCAGATAGGAGGTGGTGTCGGCGAGCAGCGCGATCGGTGCCGACAGGAGCTGCACGAGCGCTCCTCCGGCGCTGGTGCCGACCATGAAGGACATGGCCCGGCTGCCGTTGAGCAGGGAGTTTCCCTCCACGTAGCGTTCGGCGGGCACCAGGGAGATGAACAGCGCGGCGTTGCACACGTCGAACAGCACGCTCAGTGTGCCGACCGTGAATGCGACCGCGTAGAGCTGGCCAAGGCCGAGCCAGCCCATGGCCCAGGCGACCGGGAGCGAGACAAGGGTCAGTGCCCGCCCGAGGTCGGTGATGATCATCATGTGGCGCCGTCGCCCGTGGCGGTCCGCCCATACGCCGGCGTGCACCGAGAACAGCAGGCTCGGCAGGAGTCCGGCGGCTGTGAGCCACCCCATCTGCGTGGCGCCCGCGTCCAGGGCCAGGACGGCGAGCAGGGGCAGGGCGATCTGCGTGATCTGGTCTCCGAAGAGCGAGACGGTATGCCCGGTCCAGTAACGGCGAAAGGACGGCTCGCGCAGCAGGGCGGGTAACCGCCCGGCCCTGCTCACGAGCGCGGCTCTTCCGTCTCGTCCTGCATCTTCGCGCTGAACTCCCGCGACGGGTGGGCGAAGTGCACATACGACACGCGGCGCGCTGCGGTGGGACGCTGCTGCGGATCGTCAGCCCGGCGGATATACGGCTGGAGCAGCTCCCATACCTTCTCGTCGAGCTCCTTGAGCTCGGCGGCGGTGACGAAGATCGTGGCGTCCCCGAGAGGCGCTGCCTCCTGCCACTCCGCGGGCTCGGTGTGCCGGTTCTCCAGCCAGCGGGTTGCCTCGGTGAAGTACCGCTCGACGACCGCGAGGCTGAGCGCGGTGGCGGCTTCCCGCACCTCGGGGTCCGCGGCATAGCCGGGCCAGGAGGTGAACGCTGCCGTCGCCCGCCAGGGCTTCTCCCGGCCCTGGCCTTCCCCCGTCTGCTCTGCGAGCCCGTACTTGGCCAGCATCCGCAGGTGATACGAGCAGCTGGCCACCGATTCTCCCGTCACCTCGGCAGCCCTGGTGGCTGTCATCGCGCCTTCCCTGCGAAGTAGCCCGATGAGGGTCAGGCGGAACGGATGGGCGTACGCCCGCAGTGCGCGCGGGTCGGTGAGCTGTCGCCGGTTCATGATGTAAAGGTATCTTTCTAAAGAAACCTTTACAAGAATCGGTTCCTCGCCTCCATGGGCGGGCTCAGGCCGTCGGTTTCGGCTTCTTCGCCCAGCCGGAGGCGGGCTTCTTCCGGGTCAGACGCCTGCTCATGAGGGTGATGAGCGACCAGTTCAAGTGAGCCTCGGAATGCTGGGGAAGGCGTTCGTAGTCACGCGCGTTGCGGCGGGCGTTCATGATCCATCCCAGTGTGCGTTCGACACGCCAGCGGCGCGGGAGTACGACGAACCCTTTGGCGCCCTTGGGGCGGGAGACGGTCTTCAGGGTCAGGTGGAGGAAGTCCTCGGCCCAGGTGACGAGCTGGCCGGCGTAGGCGGAGTCGGCCCAGACCTGGGTGATCTGCGGGTGCATGAGACGAAGGCGCCAGAGCAGTTCGCGGGCGGCATCCCGGTCCTGCATGTCGGCGGGCGTCACCATGATCATTACGGGGAAGCCCTTCGTGTCCACCGCGACGTGTCTCTTGCGCCCGTTGATCAATTTCGCGGGATCGAATCCACGTGTCGCCCGGCTCACCGTGGAGGCACCCTTGACCGACTGCGAATCAATGATCAGCGTGACCGGGTAGGGGCATCGTCCCAGACCAGTGCGCAGACGGCGACGGAGCTGGTCACGGATGTAGGTGACCACGCCACGGCGGTTCCATCGGGCGAAAAACCCGTAGACCGTTTCCCACGGAGGGTAGTCGGAGGGCAGAGCGCGCCACTTCGTGCCGTTGTCGGTGATATAGCGAATGGCGTCGACGATCTCGCGGCGCGGGTGAGCTTCCGGCCGACCGCCCTTCTTGGTCTGGCAGGCCGGGACGGGCAGGAGCGGCTGGAGCAAGGCCCATTCGGCAGTGGTGGTGTCCGAGGGATAACGGCGACGGCGCTGGACGGTGGGCATGGCGGGCTCGGCAGACAGGTCGGGCCGGTTCGGCGGGGGCTATTTGGAGAGCTGGGCGAGGGTGGCACGCACCCCCGTGAGCTGGGCGACGGCGAGCTGGGCCCATTCGTCCTCGGGGCAGCGGGCCAGGTGCGGGTCGAGCGTGCCCGTGATCACCCGGGTGAGGCGGCCGAGGATCTGCCGGAACTGCTTCTTCTCGTACTCGATCCAGTCCGCAGGCTCATCGGAGAAGACGTAGCCGTCCTTGTAGGTGTAGATGATCGGGGTGAGGTGTTCCGCCGCCGCGACATCGCGAAGGTGCCCGATACCCCGGGCGACCTGCGACTTCTTCAGCCGGGTGGCGGCAACCAGCTGCCGGGTGTGCAGTCCGGCGGGACGGGCCTCGATCAGCGAGGCCCAGACCAGATCGCCGTAGTGCTTCGCGAGCGGCCGTGCCGCACGGGGCACGGCTACTCGCCTTTGAGGAGCTGGACCAGTTGCTCGTCGAGGGTGAACTCGCCGTGGTCGACTGCCGATTCGAGCCAGTCGGCCGCCGCCCGTACCTTCGCGATGCCCCGCCGCACGGTCTCGCGCTCGTCCTCGGTGAACTCCTGGCCCCGCAGCCGCGGAACCAGACGCCCCAGGGCAGCGACGTAGCTGTGGCAGGACCCGACCAGGTCCAGGTACTCGATGGTGTGCTCGATCTGCCGCACCGCCGGAGTCCGCTCGCGGATCTGCTCGCGGGTCTCCTCGGAGTTGTCGAACTGGGCCCGGTTCACGGCCATCCGCGTGGTGGTGTCCCGCATCACCCGCCGCGCGACCGCCGGACGTTGCAGCAGATCGGCCGTGACCTGCCCGGCGACCTCATCGTCCCGGGCCAGCTCCTGCACGACCCTCACCTTGTCTTCCTGGCTGACCTGCGAGGACACCGCCGGGCGCCGCAGCAGACCGGTGGCGACCTGCCCGGCGACCTCATCATCGCGGACCAGGTCGGTCACCGCCTGGACCTTTTCCTCCACCGTCACCGGACGCTCCACCCGCTGCCCCACCAGGCGTTTCGCGGAGTCCGGCGTCCAGCGGCGCTGACCGGTGCGCTGGTTGAACGGCGGATCCTCGATCGCCGCCCACCGTTCGGCCTCGTCCGTGACCGACGCCAGCACCCGGTGGACGGTGAAGGAGACGCCGTCCCTGCGCCGCGCAGCCGGCCACCGGTTGGCGGTCCACCGCCAGTCCTCCACCGTGGCCCGCGCGACCCCGATATCGTCAGCGAAGATCTGCAACGACTCCTCGACCGTGTACAGATCGTCGGAACCGTTCGGCATCGACCCGCCCACCGGCCGCATCGGCTCAATCTCCAAGGCCTTGTCACCCAGGGAAAATTGCGCCCGCGCGACCTGCGCGATCAGCTCCCGCGCCTCGGCGACGATCTGCTCGTAACGCGCCCGCGTGACGTTCCCGACCCGCTCCGCCATGACGCCCACCATCCCGCCCCAGACCGGGCCGGCCGCCCCACGGCAACCGTCAACATGACACCCGTCCAGGTCACCTCAAACGGTGACGCGGACCCGAGATCGCGGGGCAGAGCGCGAGACAGGGGCGCTCGAAGCGCACACCGCCCGCCAATTCGGTCCGTGAACAACGCAAGAGACCCCCGGGGCCCAACTTCCGTTCGGCTATGGCATTTCCGCAACACCGTTCCGTGACGCCTGCCGTTCCCGGCAGGCTCTCACCCGGCACCGCGGCGAGCAGTACTTCGCCGACCGCGCACGCTCGACCCCCACCGTCCAGCACCGCCCGCAGACCGGGCACTCAGCCTGTTCCCCGGACTGGATCGCCACCACCCTGAGCCGGGTCTGCTCAAGCACCCGCCAGTGCCGCGACCTGCACCTACCCGAGCAGAACACCGCCGTCGCCGCTCTCGTCGACGGCAACGGATCACCACACTCCCGGCAGTACCGCCGAACTATCCCTCGCGACACCACACCCCTGATCGTCGCGACGTTCAGACCTCAACACCAGCCTTCAAAAACACGCACTGAGGCGCCGGGGCGCCCACGCCCACGAATGCGGGGGAGAGAAGCAGAATGTTACTCAGAGAAAGGAAGGCTATCCATGGGTGACCCGGAAATGCCCCATACGGCCCGTCTGCTTCGGATGAGTGCACATCCCGAAGGAGGTTGGTACAAGGAAACGTGGCGCAGTGACACCGAGATCCAGCCGGAGGGCTATCCCGGGCTGAGGTCCATCTGCTCAGCGATCTATTTTCTCTTGCCTTCCAACGAGGAATCCCGGTGGCACACCGTACGTTCGTCGGAACTATGGTTGTGGCACCGTGGTGGTCCCTTGGTGCTCTTGCTGGGTGGTTCCGGTGAGAGGCCGATCAAGGATCCTGTGAAGATACTGCTGGGTCCCGATCTCGCGAGCGGGCAACGGCCGCAAGCTCTCGTGCCAGCTGGGCACTGGCAGGCTGCTCGCCCGGCCGGCGATGAAGAGGTGCTCGTGAGTTGCGTAGTTGCGCCCGGCTTTGATTTTGACGACTTCCAGCTACTGCCGAAAGACTGACTCACTCCCAGGGGGTCACGGTGAGCCGGATGCGCGCGCCCTCCCCGAGGATCGGGACGGTGGTCGCGGGCAGCTCGATGTGGTTCACCCAGACGTCGTCGGCGGGGTCCTCGTCGCTGGGGCCACCGGCACCGGGGGGCCGGAAGTCCCTGATCGGGCCGGTGATGTCGGAGTTCCAGGTGGCCGAGAGCGCGGGCACGGCCGCCGTGGCGTCGGCGCCCACGTCCACGACGAGGATGTCGTCGAAGTCGGCCGTCTGCTCCAGGTGATCACGGAAGCTCAGCAGGCCGTCGCGCCGGCGCAGCGACAGGATCCGCAGATGCAGGGCGTACCGCAGGGTGCCGGACTCGCCGGACCGCAGTGTGGAGCACAGGAACGATTCCACCAACGGCACCTGCCCGTCCCCGTCCGCCCCTCCGGCGGGCAATTGGATCGAGCACCAATGGGCGCTCATCCGCTCGTGGGTGACGATCTGTAGACCGCGCACCGACAGCCGGACCTCCGCTTGCCAGGTCGTGTCGGACGCCCGCGACAGCCGGTGACCGACCAGCGCGGCCTCCACCCTGCGGTCGCCGAACAGGAAACGCCGCAGGTTCTGGTAGCCCTCCTCGGAGTTGACCAGCCCGTAGCGTCCACTGTGGCTGCGGTGCACATACGCCACATGCGCGCCGGGGACGTACGCGTTGTCGATCTGCACCAGGCCGTCGCTGCGGGGACCGACCGCCGCCGCCGACAGCCCGTGCGCCACGTCGTAGTCGGTCGGATCGGTCCCGACCAGGCAGAACACCCGCTCGCGGGGGAAGGCGAACGGCTGGTCGGGGGCCATGGCCCGGGGATCCCAGTCGTCCGGCGGGCCGTCCGGGGCGCGCAGTGCGCTCGGCGTCAGGTATGCGTACATCCGCTCCGGGCCGAAGATTTCGGCGCCGTTGATGCCGGTCAGGTCGCGCAGCCGCTCCAGCAGGCCGAAACCGGCGTCGAAGGTGATGCCGCCGTGCGGGGTGCCGTAGGTGAAGAGCTTGCCCACCACGTCGGCCGGGTCACGTCCGAGGTCGGGGAGGATCTTCTGGATGAGGCAGCGGCACACCAGGCCGCCCATGCTGTGGGCGACCAGATGGACACGCGGCGCCCCGGACTTCTCCCTGATCGTCTCGATCAGCTTCAACAGGTCCTGTGCGGCGGTCTCCAGCCGGAACTCCCTGGGTTTCGTTCCCCAGGTGGTGGCTGAGGCGTCGTAGAAGCGGTGAACCCAGATGGTGTCCGGCGGGATCGTGTCGTGGGAGGCCAAGTAGAGGTCCTGGCCGCCGTCGACGAGGATCTGGTACCTCTCGTCCAGGTGCAGGCGCAGCAGCGGGCTCTCGAACTGGTAGAAGCACGGCTCGTCGTCCGGGCCGATACGGATGTGGGTGGAGCCCTCGTTGAACCCGTAGAAGGGGTCCGCCACCACCTTGTCGATGCCGGCGGTGTCGCCGGCGAAGCCTCGGACGTAGACGATCGGCAGCTTCTCGGCCCCGGCCATGATGTCCTCCTGGTCTCCGGTTACGGCGCACCCGGCCCGGGGCTCGGGCCGGGTGCGCCGCCGTCGACGACGTCCGCCACGGCGGAGGCGGCTCCGTGCGCGACCCTCAGGGCCAGACGCCCGAGAAGTCGATCTCGCGGGCCCACTCGGGGTGGTCTATCAGCGGATTCCGATTGCCCTGGATCTCCGCGATGGCGGCGTTGCGGTGCAGTTCGTACTCGGTGACCGCCTGGTTCTCGTGCCATGTCAGCAGGACGGGCAGCCGGTCCCCGGGGAACTCGCGTGCGACGTCGCCGACCTGTCCCGGATAGCGGAGCAGGAAGTACAGGGTGGCACGGGCGACCGCGCCCTTGCCCTCCGTCGGCTCGAACCCCACGCTCTCGCGCATCCCACAGGCGTCCCGGAGCGCTTCGTCGAAGTCGGGGAAGTCGAAGTACGGGAAGTTGCCGCGGAAGCTGTTGCAGCCGGCCTCGCACGCGAACAGGTGGTGCAGGTCTCCCCGCATCGGCTCCTGTTTGGCGAACCACGACTGCGGCACCACGTGCTCGCAGTTGAACGGCATCGACGCCTCCAGCGCGTCGAACTCCGCCTCGAACTCGGCCGGACCCGCCGTGCTCTCTTGCCGCAGCAGTTCCTCCACGCGGGCCAGCCGCGCCTCGGCCACGGTCGCGTCGGCCCGTACGAGCTCCTCGACGGAGAAGCCCCTGGCCGAGTAGATGCCGTACAGCCGACCGTCCTTGTGAAGGTCCACCCAGGGGTAGACCAGCCGCATCGGCTTGTACCTGGGCTGGGGCGTGTGGGTCTCCTCCAGCAGCGCGGTGAGCGCGCGGCGCAGCGCGTCACCGCCGCCGGTGCGGACGTTCGCGTAGTACGCGTCGCGTGCGGCGATGTCGGCGGTCCGGTCGTAGTAGGGACGTTTCTGCGCGAGCTGGTGGTTGATCAGGGCCGCGTCGACCTCCTGCTCGACCGCTGACACGACGTCCGTCCGCGCGGCCGAGGGCGGCTGCGGCGCGGCCTTCGGCGTCGGTTCGAGCGTGGGCAGCGGGGCGAGGGGGGTGGCCTGCGGGGACATCGGTGTGTCGAACCCGACGGCGATCCGCAGCGGGAGGACGAGCTGCGCGGCACCCTCGGTCGCGTGCGCCGGTGCCCGGGCCTGCGACCCATTGGCCGCCGACAGGGCGGTCTTCCCGTTCGACGAGGGAATCGGCGGAGCGCTTTCGACGGGGGACGGGGCGAGCCCGGCGGTGAACATCTCGTCCCGCAGCCGGGCCGCCGCACCGGTCAGGGTCACCTCGTGCAGGGCGCGCAGCACCCGGCTGATCCGCACACCCTCATTGGCCAGCCACGCCAGTTGCTGCTCGCCCATCTCAGGCCGCCACACTGTGCCGTCGACGCTCAGCGGCCGGCCCTCGGCGTCGGTCTTCGGGACGGCCGAGTGGTGCAGCGCGACGACCTCCCACTGGTCGTTGAAGACCGGGGAACCCGACGAGCCCTCACGGGTGTCGGACGCGTAGTGCAGGAACCGTTCCAGTACGTCGACGAGCTGGTTGTCGCGCAGCGCGATCTGCTTGGGCTCGCCCCTGGGGTGCTGGATGATGTTGACGAACTCCCCGATGACGGCCTTCCCCTGCGTCTCAGTGAGCATCAGCCAGCCGAACGACGACAGCGGCTCGCCCTGCGTGCCCTGCGGGGCCACCGCGACGAGGCTGTAGTCCAGCGCCCGGTCGGTGACGAAGAGGCGGTGCGGCTCCAGCGGGAAGACCGCCGGTGTGAGCGGGCCCCCTTCGACGCCGTCCTGGAACGCGAACGCGACCTTGCTGCGGCTCGCCTCCTCGGCAGAGTGCAGCACGTGGTTGTTGGTGAGCAGCAGGGAGGGGGACACCATGAAGCCCGTGCCGTGTCCGCCACCCGGTCCGCTGATGGTGACCCGACCAACCGAGCGGGAGACCTGAACGCCTTCCTCCAGGAACGCGACCGGGGCGAGATTATTGCGCCCGATGAGGCGCTCCAGCCCCAGCGCGTCTCCGGTAAAGGCCTCCGGGGGC
Source organism: Streptomyces botrytidirepellens (assembly GCF_003721215.1). Taxonomy (NCBI): domain Bacteria; kingdom Bacillati; phylum Actinomycetota; class Actinomycetes; order Kitasatosporales; family Streptomycetaceae; genus Streptomyces; species Streptomyces botrytidirepellens. Next base: position 7,312 of record NZ_RIBZ01000187.1, on the reverse strand, counting down.
AGTTGAAGGGTGCTTCCCCCGCTGCTGGCGGGTTCCGTCGGCGTGTGCTCGATCGCCCGCGCCATGGCCCAGTCGGCACCGAGACGTGCCAGCCGCTTCTCGACCCGCTCGGGAGCGTCGGCGTACAGCACCCCCTGCGTCTGGAGAACCGCTTGGTTTCTCTCACGCTGCGCGGTTCGGCTGGTGTAGCGTGCCGCGGCCATCGTCAGCTGCGCCAGATAGTCCGACTTCCGTTCGGAAGTGAGTTCCGCCGTGGCCATGATCCGCCTCCTGGCCTGCTGATTGTGGCGGTGGTGTCTGAGACACGGTTCATCGGGGGCAGGCGGACGGCGTCGGATGAGGCGTCGGCGCTGCCATGCGGGCGGGCGATGTACCACCTGCCGCTTTCCGTACAGACTCTCTGCCACCAATGCTTCCAGATGAGGTACTTACGCGCAAAAAGAGGCGAAGGGTGCGGTGTGCGGAGGGCGGCCAGGTAGCGCACGCCTGACCTCCGGAGGCCGCCGCGGCCAGGTGCCGCTCAGGTGTGCTCGGGAGAGGTGGCGGTCGCGGTGGTGGAGAGGCCGTCGGGGCTGCCCGGGGAGTCGGTGATGGGCGGGGCGTCGGCGGCGGAGGCCCGCACGAGGCGGGGGCCGTCCGGCCCGTACACCGCGCGCGGTTCGGGAAACGCGGCCAGCAGGCCGAGGTAGCTCACGGCCGCGAGGGCGAGGCCGACCGGCAGGGAGATGTCGGCCCCGTTCGCGAGGTTGCCCAGCGGGCCGACGAACTGGCCCGGCAGGTTCACGAAGAGCAGCGCCACGACGGCGGACACCAGCCAGGCGGACATTCCGCGCCAGTTCCAGCCGTGGGTGAACCAGTAACGGCCGCCGCGCTGACGGCGGTTGAAGACCTGGAGCGCCTCCGCGTCGTACCAGCCACGGCGGATGACATAGCCGAGAACCATCACGATCATCCAGGGCGCGGTGCAGGTGACGATGAGTGTCGCGAAGGTGGAGATGGACTGGGTGAGGTTCAGGGCGAACCGGCCGAGGAAGACGAACACGATCGACAGTGTCCCGATGAGGAAGGTCGCCCGGACCCGGCTGAAGCGCGGAAAGACGCTGGAGAAGTCGAGGCCGGTGCCGTAGAGCGCCGTGGTGCCGGTGGACAGGCCGCCGATCAGCGCGATCAGGCACAGCGGCAGGAAGTACCAGCCGGGCGAGATCGCCAGCAGCCCGCCGACGTAGTTGGGGGCGGCGGGGTCGACGTACGTGGCGGCCTTCGTGGCGATGATCGAGGCGGTGGCCAGGCCGAAGACGAACGGCAGCAGGGTGGCGAGCTGGGCGAGGAACGCGGCGCCCATCACCCGGCGGCGCGGTGTCGCGGCGGGGATGTAGCGGGACCAGTCGCCGAGGAAGGCGCCGAAGGAGACCGGGTTGGACAGCACGATCAGTGCGGCGCCGATGAACGACGGCCAGAACAGCGGGTCGGCGGTCGAGTCGAAGGTGCCCGCGTAGCCGGGGTCGAAATCGCCGCCGAAGGCGACGGCGCCCAGCACGAAGAGCGCCGAAGCGGCCGTCACGGCAACCTTGTTGACCAGCAGCATGAAGCGGAAGCCGTAGACGCAGACGATGAGGACGAGGACCGCGAACACCGCGTAGGCGGCGCCGTACGAAACCTCCGACTCCGGTACGTCGGCGAGCCGGTGGGCCCCGCCGATGAGTGCGTCACCCGAGGACCACACCGAGATCGAGAAGAACGCGATCGCGGTGAGCAGTGAGAGGAACGAGCCGACGATCCGGCCGTGCACTCCCAGGTGCGCCGAGGACGAGACCGCGTTGTTCGTGCCGTTCGCCGGGCCGAACAGCGCCATGGGGGCGAGCAGCAGCGCCCCGGCGAGCAGGCCGAGGGCGGTCGCCGCGAGACCTTGCAGGAAGGACAGCCCCAACAGGACGGGAAAGGCGCCGAGTACGCACGTCGCGAAGGTGTTGGCGCCGCCGAAAGCCAGCCGGAAGAGGTCGATCGGGCGGGCCGACCGGTCCTCGTCCGGTATGCGTTCGACGCCATGGGTCTCGATCTCGGTGATCGACGTGGTCACGGGCTTCACCCTCCGGTCCGGCTGTGGCCGTGCCCCGTGGTCAGGGACGGGGTCACAGTCTGCGTCCCGCCCCTGACCAGCGGCAACCATTCGCCGACCCGGGACACCTTGCGGCCGGGGGGTGGTGAAAAGGTGTCCCGGGTCGGCGAACCCACCGTGCCTGACCACGCACGGCTTCGCCGGGCCCGGGGCAGCTGGGCTCAGGGCCCCGTGATCGGAACCTGCTGCCTCCGACCCCTTGACGGCGCAGTTGCGTGAAAACTACTTTTCGATCCACGGAAGAACACTTCCGCTTTATGGAAACTTCAGGCGTGCGCCACCTACTCCCCTCTGGAGCGCCGTATGACTGCTGTACATGACCGATCGTGCGTGGATGCCGAGGGTGCTGTCAGCTCCGGGCTGTACACGTACGATCTCGCCCCGACGAAGAAGGAGGGGCGCCGTTGGGGCGCCTATAACGTCTTCACGCTCTGGGCCAATGACGTACACAGTCTCGGAAATTACGCGTTCGCCATCGGCCTCTTCGCGCTCGGGCTCAACGTATGGGGCATTCTGGCGGCCTTCGCGCTCGCCTCGGTCCTGCTCTTTCTCCTGCTGACGCTGTCCGGCTTCATGGGGCACAAGACGGGCGTCCCCTTTCCCGTCATGGGCCGTATGGCGTTCGGTATCAAGGGGGCGAAGATACCGGCCGTCGTCCGGGGAGCCGTCGCCATCGCCTGGTTCGGCATCCAGACCTACCTCGCCTCTTCGGTCCTGAGCGCCCTTCTCGTCGCGATGTTTCCCGGACTTCGCTCCATGGACGCGAACTCCCTGCTCGGTCAGTCGACGCTCGGCTGGATCACCTTCCTGGCCCTGTGGACCCTCCAGGTCCTCATCGTGAGCTACGGGATGCAGATGATCCGGCGGTACATGGCCTTCGCGGCGCCCACGACCCTGATCACCATGTGCGCCCTCGCGGTCTGGATGTTCGTCCGCGCGGACGGTTCGATCGCGCTGTCCGTGGACGAGCCGCTCATCGGCGCCGAGATGTGGCTACAGATCCTTCAGGGCGCCGCACTGTGGGTGGTGATCTACGGAACGTTCGTGCTCAACTTCTGCGACTTCACCCGGTCCGCGAAGAGCCGCGGCTCCATCGTCCGCGGAAACGTGATCGGTATCCCGGTGAACATGCTCTTCTTCGCCGCCATCGTCGTGGTTCTCAGCGGGGCGCAGTTCAAGCTCGACGGGCACGTCATCACCAGTCCCACGGACATCGTCCGGACGATCCCGAACGAGTTCCTGCTGGCCGCGGCCTCGCTCGCCCTCATCACCCTGACGATCGCGGTGAACCTGCTGGCCAACTTCGTGGCACCGATCTACGCACTGATCGACCTCTTCCCCCGTCGGCTGAACTTCCGCCGGGCCGGTCTGGTGAGCGCGGCCATCGGTCTGGTGATCCTGCCGTGGAACCTCTACAACAGCCCGGTCGTGGTGAACTACTTCCTCGGCGGGCTCGGCGCCCTGCTCGGCCCCCTGTTCGGTGTGATCATGGCGGACTACTGGCTCCTGCGGAAATCCCGCGTGAACGTGCCCGACCTCTACACCGACGACGCCCAGGGCGAGTACCACTACCGCCGCGGCTACAACCCCCGGGCCGTGTGGGCCTTCGTCCCCAGTGCCGCGATCGCCGTCACCATGGCCCTGGCACCCTTGTTCCACGCCGTGGCCGGATTCTCCTGGTTCATCGGCGCCATCCTCGCCGCGGCGCTGTACGCGGTCATCGCGGACCGCACGGTGCCGCTGCGGGACGTGGACGGTGAAGCCATCGCCGTCGCCGCCGAATGAACCACTCAGGAGAAGGCTGAACGATGCGCATCCTCGTTGTGAACGTCAACACCACGCCGTCCATCACCGACTCGATCGGGGAGCAGGCGGCCAGTGTGGCATCGCCCGGTACCGAGATCATTCCGCTGACGCCCGCCTTCGGGGCGGAGTCGGTCGAGGGCAATTACGAGAGTTACCTCGCCGCCGTCGCCGTGATGGAAACCGTCCGCGCCTACCCGGAGCCGTTCGACGCCGTGATCCAGGCCGGATACGGCGAACACGGCCGGGAAGGGCTACAGGAACTGCTCGACGTTCCGGTGGTCGACATCACCGAGGCGGCCGCGAGCACCGCCCAGTTCCTAGGCCGCTGCTACTCCGTCGTGACGAGCCTCGACCGCACGGTCCCGTTGATCGAGGAGCGCCTCCACTCCGCCGGTCTGAGCGCCCGGTGCGCCTCCGTGCGCGCCAGCGGACTCGCCGTACTCGATCTGGAACGGGACGAGACCGCCGCCGTCGACGCCATTGTCGAGCAGGCCGCCCGTGCGGTGGAGGAGGACCGGGCGGAGGTGATCTGCCTGGGCTGCGGCGGCATGTCCGGCCTCACCGAACGCGTCGTCGACCGTACCGGGGTCCCCGTCGTCGACGGGGTGACGGCGGCTGTGACGATCGCCGAGTCCCTCGTCCGCCTCGGCCTGTCCACCTCCAAGGTGCGTACCTACGCACCCCCTCGGCCCAAGAAGATCGTCAATTGGCCCCCACGGTCGTGATGACACGGGCCGACCGCGCATCGAGGAAGAACACGCAAGGAAGAACACGTGAGAAGGAGCGTCCGTTGCCCGACATACAGCTCGTCCTGCGCTCGACACGCGTTGTCACACCCGAGGGCCTGCGCCCCGCGTCCGTGACCGTCGCCGACGGCCGGATCGTGGACGTGCTGCCCCACGACGCCGAGGTGCCGACGGGGGCGCGGCTGGAAGACGTCGGTGATGACGCCGTGCTGCCCGGCCTCGTCGACACCCACGTCCATGTGAACGACCCCGGGCGCAGCGAGTGGGAGGGCTTCTGGACCGCCACCCGGGCGGCAGCCGCCGGCGGCATCACCACCCTCATCGACATGCCGCTCAACTCGCTGCCTCCCACCACCACCCTCGACAACCTGCGCGTCAAGCAGGAGGTGGCCCGCTCCAAGGCACACATCGACACCGGCTTCTGGGGCGGTGCGATTCCCGGCAACGTGAGCGACCTGCGGCAGCTGCACGAAGCGGGCGTCTTCGGCTTCAAGTGCTTCCTCTCGCCCTCCGGCGTCGAGGAGTTCCCGGAGCTCGACCCGGCCCAACTGGCCGCCGCCATAGCGGAGATCGCCTCCTACGACGCCCTGCTGATCGTGCACGCGGAGGACCCGGGCCACCTGGCCGCCGCTCCGCAGAGGGGTGGCGCCGCCTACGCCGACTTCCTGGCTTCCCGTCCCCGGGCGGCCGAGAACGATGCCATCGCCCTCTTGATCAAACTTGCCCGTGAGTACGAGGCCCGCGTGCATGTGCTGCACCTGTCCTCCAGCGACGCCCTGCCGCTGATCGCCGACGCGCGGCGCGAGGGTGTCCGTATCACCGCGGAGACGTGCCCCCACTTCCTCACCCTCACCGCCGAGGACGTCCCGGACGGCGCCACCGAGTTCAAGTGCTGTCCGCCCATCCGCGAGCGCGAGAACCAGGACGCCCTCTGGCAGGGCCTGGCCGACGGCAGCCTCGACTGCGTCGTCTCCGACCACTCGCCCTGCACCACCGACCTCAAGACCCCCGACTTCGGCACGGCCTGGGGCGGAATCTCCTCACTCCAGCTCGGGCTCCCCGTCGTCTGGACCGCCGCCCGCGAGCGGGGCCACGGCCTGGAGGACATCGCCCGCTGGATGTCCTACGGTCCCGCACAGGTGGCCGGTCTGCCCCACAAGGGCGTCATCGCCCCCGGCCATGACGCCGACTTCGCGGTCGTCGCCCCCGAGGAGACCTTCACCGTGGACCCGGGCCGGCTCCACCACCGCAACCAGATCACCGCCTACGCGGACAAGACGTTGCACGGCGTCGTCCGCGGGACCTGGTTGCGTGGTGAACGGATCGCCGAGGGTGGACGCGTCACCCAGCGGGCCGGCCGGCTGATCGAGAGGCACACCGCATGACCGCGGCGGCTCTGAACGGCTCGCCGTTCAGGCCACCGGAGCGGCGGGCACCGTAGCCATCCCGGCCGCCTGGCGCAGCGCCTCGACCATGCTGCCGGGCTCCGCCCTGCCCGTTCCGGCGATGTCGAACGCGGTGCCGTGGTCGACCGAGGTGCGGATGACGGGCAGGCCCACGGTGAGGTTGACGCCCGCCTCGATGCCCAGGACCTTGACCGGGCCGTGGCCCTGGTCGTGGTACATCGCCACGATCAGGTCGTAGTCGCCGCGTGAAGCGAGGAAGAAGGCGGTGTCGGCGGGGAGCGGGCCCCGGGCGTCGACGCCCTCGGCGCGCAGTGTCTCCAGGGCCGGGACGATCTTCTCGTCTTCCTCGCCGTAGCCGAACAGGCCGTTCTCGCCCGCGTGCGGGTTGATGCCGCAGACGCCGATGACGGGGTTCGGGGTGCCGGCGCGGACCATCGCCTCGTGGCCGCGGCGCACCGTGCGCTCGACGAGGCCCGGCCCGATGCGGTGGACGGCGTCGATCAGGCCGATGTGCGTGGTGACATGGATGACCTTCACCTTCTCGGTGGAGAGCATCATCGAGACCTCCTCGGTCCCGGTCAGGTGGGCGAGGAGTTCGGTGTGGCCGGGGTAGATGTGGCCCGCGGCGTGCAGGGCCTCCTTGTTGAGCGGCGCGGTGCAGATGGCGTGCACGTCTCCTGCCACGGCGAGTTCGGCGGCGCGCTCGATGTACGTGTACGCGGCGCCGCCCGCGACCGGCGACAGCTTGCCCCAGGGCAGGTCGGCGGGGAGCAGACCGAGGTCGACCACGTTGACGCGGCCGGGAGTGAACTCGGCGTCGCGCGGGTGGTCGACGGCGGCGATCTCGCAGCCCAGGCCGAGGAGGCGGGCGGCCTCGCGCAGCCGCCGCGCGTCGCCGATGACGACGGGGCGGCAGCGGGTCAGGACGGCCTCGTCGAGCAGGGCCGCGACGACGACCTCGGGGCCGATGCCGGCGCCGTCGCCCATGGTGACGGCGACGAGGGGGAGGGGGGTGCGCATGCGAACAACTCCTGGGCGGTCAGCGGACGGTGGGGGGATGCCGGGGCGGCCCCGCCGAGCACGGCGAGATGCGCGATCTGCGCGATCTGCGCAACCGTGCCGCCGGGCTCCGCGGTTCCCGCGACGAAGAGCAACGGGGCGCGGTCCCGGGCGGGCGCGGTGCGCCGCGCCGCGCGCGGCGCTGTCCGTGCGGCGCGTGCCGCGTCGGCGGGTGGCGG
>NZ_RIBZ01000177.1:0-6731 GCF_003721215.1 Streptomyces botrytidirepellens | reverse complement strand
CCCGCTGAACCAGGGAGCGGGAGTTGCCCACCTAACCGAGCAGTCGGGGAAGGTGAGTGCGGCCGGGAACACCCTGCACGAGCCCGTTCGTGTGCGGCTGTGACGGCTCGCCGGGCCTTCGCCGTACACACGCCCCTACCGCACCGCGCAGCCCGGCTCCCGCGCCATTCGCCTCATGCCGTTGCCGTCACTTCCGCTGAAAGACTCTGCCCTGCCTCTGATCACCGGTATCGTCCTGCCGGACTACCTCGCCGCTCCCGCCGCCTAGCACGGTGGCCCATACCGAGCCGGTCGCCCGCGCTCTGGCGATCCTCACCGACAACCGGGTGCCGCTTGCCGCCTTCACCGCCACCAGAGATCGCATCACCGAAGGCGCCTACCTCGAGCCGCAGACTCTCCGCGACCGCGATACCGGCGACCGTGTGAATGGGCGACCGCCACGCCCCGTGGCCTGCCCGCTAAGCGAAGGAGCGGGGGTTGCGCCGCTTACCCCGCCGCCCCCGACGGTGAATCCGGCCGGAAACACCCCGGGGAGCCTCCCTCGTGCGCTGTGAGCGACCGGCCCCCTGTCCAGAAAACGAGGAAGACGGAGCTTCCCTATGACCGAGACTCATACGTACATCGTCGACGGCATCGCGGCCGGGCGGAGCACCTACCTGTACCCGAAGCCGATCATGGACACCCCTGCACTGGCCGAAGCGATCCGCGTGCAGCTTCGCACCTGGGCGACCAGCACGTTCGGGACCATCATTCCCGGCCCGGAAGAGATCCGCGAGGCGAATGCTGCTTCACGGATGGTCTTCGACGTGGCGGAACAGGCCCGGATATGGGGCGTCGATGAAGCCGAGGCGGACGTTGAAGCGTGGGGCATGGCGCACCTGTTCAACGCGGACGCCAACAGCATGCGCGCCGCTCAGGGACACGGTGACGCCTATCTGCTGGGGGCGCTGTACTCGCTAATCTGCGCCCGCGCCTATCTGCGAGATTCCTACACAGGCCGCTTCGCGCTCGACCCGTTCGCCTCCGACCTGCCCCAGATCGATGAGGCGGCGCTGAGCGAAACCATCCGGGTGCAGGTTGCCACATGGGCGCCCGAGACGTTCGGAACGATAGTGACCATCCCCGACCGGTGGGCTGTGTGTGAGGCCCCCGCCTTGTCCGACTTCATCGCGGACGTGATGCACGCGGGAGCAGGGAAGTACGGCGACATGGACGACGACGACAGCATGCGGGGGATGGCCCATCTGGCGAATGCCTACGGGCACGTACTGAAGGCCGCCTACGGGCACGGCGATGTGTATTTGTTTGCCGCCCTGGGATCGCTGGTGCTGGCCGCAGAGAACCTCGCCTGACNGCCTACGGGCACGTACTGAAGGCCGCCTACGGGCACGGCGATGTGTATTTGTTTGCCGCCCTGGGATCGCTGGTGCTGGCCGCAGAGAACCTCGCCTGACAGGTGCGCCCGGCCCGGCAAGGGCGGTGACCACCGCATCCCGCCCTCCCCGGGCCGCTACCGCCCTGTACGTGTGCAAGCCCGCGCCCCGGCCCGGCCGCGACTGTGGCTCTTAACCGACCGGCGCGCCCGTCCCGGCCCGGCCGTCGCGCGGTCCGCCTGGTCGACGGTTGTGTCGCTAGCCCAGCCGAGTACGACGGTCGGGTTGTTCAACACCACCCCTTGACACCTGCCGCCAAACCCCGGGGCGGCCTATCGACCGTCCTCCGGGCGCCGCCCCCCCCGGGGCCGAGCCGGCCCTGCCGCCGGGGCGGCCGGCCTCGTCGATACCGGGCCCGCCGCCGCATCACCAGCGTGCGGGCCGGCCTACCCTCCTGCCCGTCCGCCGGTCAGCCGTCCTGCGGACCAGCCTCTGACCGCCCACGATCCGGCCGGACACCACCACCCTGGAAACCCCATGACCACTTTGCCCAAGCCACTGCCAGACCAGTGGACGATCAACCTCCACTCGGTCGCAAACCTGACCATCCTCACCCTCAGAGACGGTGACGGAGTCCAGCGCGAGATCGGCTTTCACCTCCTCTCCGAGCCCCAGCCCGGCACAGCGGACCGCACCGTAGGTGCGGTGGAGGAGATCGTCGACCTCGAAGTGCGCGCCAGCGCACAGAAGCTGATCGACACCTTCTACGAGCGCACCGCGCAAGCCCAGGCGAACGCCGATGCCTTCGGCGTGACCGTGCCCGACCTGCAAAACCTCTTCGATCGGCTTCGAGTCGCCGTCCCCTGTGACGGGGTCCACCTTGCCGTGGACAACGAGACGCTGACCGTCGTCCTGAAGCTGACCGCCACAGGGGCAGCAGCAGGAACCCTGCTCTCCTTGGCCGCCCGATGGCCAGGCTCCGCCACCGCAGATGGACAGGCCGACGGCGTCACCAAGCACTTGGACGACCACGGCGAGCTGACGATGCACTTCGACCAAACGCGTGCCGAAGACTTTCTCACCTGGTACCGAGACCAGCCATGAGCACCCTGCTGTACATGTCCTTGTGACACACGGACGACCCACTGCGCCACCTCGGCGGCGCGTCTGGAGCTCCACGCCGAGGAAGCAAGCGACAGCAGCACCGGGAGGCCGTTGAGCGTGGACGGCGCTCCGACCCCAGCACCAGCCCCTCACGGACGCCATCACCCACCGGCCCCGCTCCGCACGCCGCGTGAGGTGAGGCCGCGCCCCTGGCGCCGTTGGTCGCCGTCCACCGCGTGGGCGAGCTCCTCAACCCCCAGCCCGGCCACCCACCGTGCCATCGACAGGTCCACCGCACCCGCGCCGATCTCAGGTGAAACCGGGTGCACCAGGTGATTGCGTGGCTTGGCCCCGACCGGGCCACGGTTCGGAAACCGGCCCGGGGGAGCGGTGACCATCCTTCCCGCCCCCTCGGGCCGTCTCACACCCCTTGGCCCGACTGGAGAATTCCGCCTCATGCCGAATGCCTCGCTTGGCCGCCCAGATCCGCAACGAGCTCACCGAGCGCCCTGAACCCCACGATCAGAACGACTGGTTCAAAGGTGAGGCCCTGCGCCCCGATGAAGACCTCAACGCCCCGTCCATTGCGGCACCACTGTGTGCGTCGCGGGGTACGCCGCCCACTTCACCGGCCACACCCTGCCCTCCTCCGGGATCGCTGTGGTGCCGGACACGAGCAGGCGCCATCACATCAAGCGGGTGGCTCAAGAGGAACTCGGCCTGACCGACACTGACGCCGACTGGCGCTTCCACCCCCAGGCGCACTCACCAGGAGGTTCTCGTCGCCCTCGATCAACTCGTCGGCGGTGCTGCGGGCATCGACGTTGAGGCCATCACGCCGCACATCAGCTGACCGCGCAGCAGCGGCCGCCCCCTCTTTTGCCCTTCCCCGGCGTCCTCATCGCGCCGACCGGTGAGGAGACGGCGACGGGCCCTGCTGCGTCCTGAGCCCGCAAACAGCCCCCCGCGCCCGGTCAGCCCGCACCTGACGGTTGCCCGGGGCGGGGTCGCCAGTTGCCGGGCTTGGTTGCCCGAGGGCCAGTGTGCGGACGGTAAGAACGGCTCCCGCCCCGGTAACCGGTCAGGTGTGGTCGAGCCCCCGGAGCGTCGACCACCTGAGATCTGGGAGAACCATCCACTCCAACCCAAGGAGCGCCTTATGGCCACCATCACCTCCACCGCCCAGCAGCTCGGTGACCGTGCCGTCCAGTGCGATGCGACCGGCATCTATACCCAGGCCGCCACGGGCGCGCGTTCCTACGTCCTCCTCGACGGCATCGGGACTTCCACCGCCGTGCAGAGGTGGACCCGCACCACGGCCCGGCGCCTCGCCCGCGCTGCGGCGACCGGCGGTGACGCCTACTGGGCTCTGCTCGCCGAGCATGCCCGCATCCGCGCCGAGCCCGACCGGCAGGGCTACAGCGCCTGGATGCAGCCCGGCGCGGTCGCAGTCATCGCGCTCGCCCTCCCTGGCCACCTCCTACAGATCGCCTGGTGTGGTGATGCCCGCGCTTACCTCCGCAGCCCGGACGCGCTCATCGTGCGCTGTCTGACCAGCGACCACAACCAGCGCAGGCAGAAGATAACCCGCGGCGAGACGGTGGAGGCCCGGCACCGGCACGTGGTGACTTCATACCTCGGGCACAGCTCTGAGGAGCCGCTCATCGGCTCCGTTACCGCTCCGGCCGAGGGTCGGCTCGTGCTGGTCTCGGACGGGACGTACGAGCCGCTGGAGGCCACGGGGCACAGCCTCGCTGGCTACCTCGACGGAACCCTCGGCCAGGCCGCACACGACCTGACAGCCGCTGCTGTACAGCTCGCCTGGGCGTCCGGGGAGCACCCGGACAACGCCACCGCTCTCGTGGCAGACCTTGATTGAGTAGAGCCAACGAGTCGGCCGTCGCAACACCCGCCTTGCGCGTGGGGCTGCGCCGGCCAGCCTGTGGCCAAGGTCACCACCGCCGACGGCACGGCCGACGGTATGCCGCTGCGGCTGGTGTTCGACGCCGAGACGGTGACCGACGCCCAGCAGGCGGCCGACGCCGCGTTCGTCGTCGGCAACCGCGAGGGCAGCGACGACCGCAGCCAGAACTGGCCCGCCGACGTCAGGTCCCTGTCGGTGGGCCAGTTCTCGCGGTCACCCTCCCCGGAGGGCCAACACCACCCACCTCACGATCGACTCGGCCAGCTTCTCCCGGGATCCAGCCGCCCGTGCTCCGCACGGACCTCCCCAGCACCTGCGCCACATCCCGCCCCGCCTGACCGGGAGCCAACACCCTCTCGTCCGCTCGGCCCGTCTCGCCACCTGGCGGGGACGGGCCCTTCCGCGCTCCCGCCCCACACCGCCCGGTATACGAACCACCCCGCCCCGTCGCCAGGCTACGAACCGAGTGGGGGAGTGGGGGTTATGTCGCTGATCCCGCAGTCCACGACAGTCCGTCCCGGCCGGGAGCGCCCCGCACGAACCTACTTCTCGTCCGGTTGTGTGCGACCGGCAACCGCCGGGCCGCGCCTCGCGTGGTCCTCGCGACGTGGAGGTCACTCGTGCCCCACCCCGGCTATCCTCGCCGATGCTGGGGCCGTGGCCGTATGACCCGCTCGCCGCCCGCTCGCGATGTACTCGATCGCCTGAACCCCACCGTGTAACGGCCTTACCGTCCGCCGGGATGGACGCCACCCGAACCACACCACCGCCTCGCACGAAAGACCTGGGTATGCCTCTCATCCGCGCTACAGCCCCGCGCCATCGTAGAGGCCCTCGTTGCCGACTGGGTAGGCGCCTACCACCTGCACCGGCTCAAGCCGGACTATGAAGGCGCGACCCGGTATCCGGTCTTCCGCCCGGAGCAGTCCCCTTTCAACGCCGGGCACGCGATGCAGACCGACCTCGGCAAGCCAGTGATCATCGCCACGATGGAGTTCGACGGTGACCGGGCCCTGGTGCTGATCGATGGTGTCCACCGTATATACCGGGCGATGATCGAAGACCGGTCGACGCTGTCCGCGTACATCCTGACCGTCACCGAAACCACGGAAGTCCGCGTCCACTGACGCCGCGTGCCGCACACGGAACACGGCGACTACCTCGCACGCAGCCAGCGCAACGGTGCCTGCATCGCGCTGATCGCACAACCCCCACTCCTACCGCTGACCACCAGGGCAGGCCGGATCGGTCCGGCCCACCCTCACGCTTCCCGGCCCCGGTTCCGCGCTCGTGGTGCCGGGGCCAGCTCATGCTCAGGAGCACCGTCCGACACGCCAGCACAAGCAACGGGCGCACGCCCGGCCGCCGGGCCTTGCGCGGCTTGCTCTCGCCCGGGGGAGTGTCGGTCTGGCCGGAAGGACGCTCCCGCAGGACGAGTGCTGCTCCGGCCGGGGCGTACCAGTTCTGGTCGATTCACCCCGGATGACGGGGCCGGGTCCACCGGGCGACTGGGGTGGTCGCCGGGCAGAAACGAACACCAAAAGAAATGGAGGGGCCACATGGCTACCAACCAGCGCAGCGCGTTCGCTGCCGAGGTCGCCCGCCTTGCCAGGAAGTACAAGGGCTCTGGCAGAGCCCAGACCACCACGAAGAACGGCTACACCGTCCTTTTCACCGGTATGTGGAATGACAACGTCGGCGCCATCGACATCACCGACCCGGACGGCCATAACGTCCGCCGCGCCGACGGCTGGAAGGTCGGCAAGACCGCCGAGGCCGCCAAGTCCCTGTGGGATGAGCTGGAGAAGGACAAGGCCAGCGCGGCCAAGCGCGAGCGCCTCGCGGGTCTTAAGTCCGTGAGCATCACCTCGACGGACGCCATCGGTCCGACGTTCAGCAGGGAGACCAGCAGGTATCACCTCACCCCCGAGCAGCTCGCCCAGCTGCTCGCGCAGGCCGAGCAGATGGCCGCCGCGAACGCGGCCGTCACCGCGGCCGAGTGAAAGAGGAACACAGACATGACCACCACCAGCAGCAGGCCGGCGATCCCCGGGCAAGACGCACCTTGACCAGCTCCGCGCCCACCAGGACCGGTTGCATCAATTGCTGACCATGTCGATCAACTGACCCTTCCGCCTACCGAGCACCGGTCCCGAACCTGCGGCATCCGCCCCGGGTCCGGGGCCGCTGTACGTCCAGCCGACCGTCGGGTCTTGCGCGGCTTGCTCCCGTCCGGGGCAGTGTTGGTCTGGCCGGAAGGACGCTCCCGCACCCCTCCACGTGCGGTCGAGCTCCCGGCCGACGGGCCGCCGCCCCCCCCCGGAGGCGGC
>NZ_RIBZ01000184.1:0-8789 GCF_003721215.1 Streptomyces botrytidirepellens | reverse complement strand
GCTGGCCGCCCTGCATCCCCGGCGGGCCGCCCATGCGCCCGCCGCCGGGACGGCCGCCGCCCGGACCGCCGCCGGGGCCGCCCATGCCGCCCGACACCGTGGGACCGGCCGTGATGATCGAGCCGCTCTTCGGCGTCTCCACCGTGTTCAGCGTGTACGCCACCGGCCCGGCCAGCGCCGCGGCGAGACCGAGCGCGGCCACGCCCAGCGCGAGCGTCCGTCCCAGCCGCGCCGCGAACAGCAGCCCGACCGCGGCCGCCAGCCCGGCGATCAGCACCGCCCAGCGCAGCCACGGGTGCCAGTCCGCGGACCGGCCCAGCAGCACGTACGACCAGTAGGCCGTGACCGCGGCCGTGACGGCGAGCACCACCGAGGCCGTCGTACCGACGCGGCCCTCGGTCTGCCCCCGCCGCTCCCACAGCATCGTCGCGCCCATGCCCACGATCGCCGCGATGTACGGCGCGAGGGCGATGTTGTAGTACTGGTGGAAGATCCCGGACATGAAGCTGAACGTCGCGAAAGTGATCAGCATCGCCCCGCCCCAGACCAGGAACGCCGCGCGCCGGGTGTCCGTCCGCTTGGCCCGCCAGGTCAGCCACAGCCCCGCCACCAGCAGGATGAACGCCGCGGGCAGCAGCCAGGCGATCTGACCGCCCATGTCGGAGCCGAAGAGCCGGTCGATCCCGGTCTCGCCCCACATCCCGCCGCCGCCACCGCCGCCCCGGCCGCCGCCGCCGACGCTGCCGGTCTCGTTGCCGTTGATCCGGCCCAGGCCGTTGTAGCCGAAGGTCAGCTCCAGGAAGCTGTTGTTCTGCGAGCCGCCGACGTACGGCCGGGACGACGCGGGCCACAGCTCGACGATCGCGACCCACCAGCCGCCGGAGACCACCATCGCGAGCCCCGCGAGCAGCAGTTGCCCGATCCGCCGGCCGAGCTTCGCCGGGGCGCACACCGCGTACACCACGGCGAGCGGCGGCAGGATCAGCCACGCCTGGAGCGTCTTGGTGAGGAAGCCGAGGCCGAAGCAGATCCCGGCCAGCACCAGCCATTTCGTCCGGGCGTCCTCCAGCGCGCGCAGCACGCAGTAGACGGCCGCGACCATGAGCAGGCACAGCAGCGCGTCGGGGTTGTTGAAGCGGAACATCAGCGCCGCGACCGGGGTCACCGCGAGCACGCCGCCCGCGATAAGCCCGGCGGCCGCGCTGAACCGGCGGCGTACGGCCGCGTAGAGCACGCCGACCGTCGCGACGCCCATCAGCGCCTCGGGGACGAGGATCGCCCACGACGACAGGCCGAAGATGCGCACCGAGAGGGCCATCGGCCACAGCGCGGCCGGGGGCTTGTCGACGGTGATGGAGTTCGCGGCGTCCGAGGAGCCGAAGAAGAACGCCTTCCAGCTTTCGCTGCCCGCCTGCACGGCGGCCGAGTAGAACTGGTTCGCGTAGCCGGACGCGCCCAGGCTCCACAGGTAGAGCACGGTGGTCACGGCGAGCAGGGCCCACAGCGCGGGCCGCGCCCAGCGGGGGTCCTCCGGGCGTCCCCGCCACGCCCGCACCAGGCGCGAGCCGCCGGGAGCGGCGGGAGCGGGCGCGGGAGGTGCGGCGGGCCCGGGGGGTGCAGCGGGAGCAACGGGCGCAGTGGGAGCAGTGGGAGCAGTGGGAGCAGTGGGAGCAACGTGGGGAGGGGCCGCGGGAAGGGGCGGCGGACCGGCGTCCCGGGGTCCGTGGTCGTAGGTCGTCATCGGTTGGTCCTCGGGTCGTGGTCGGTGATGGCCCCGCTGTCCGACGGGAAGACCCAGGCCCGGAAGAGCAGGAAGCGCAGTACGGTCGCGGCGAGGTTGGCCGCGATGAGCACGGCCAGTTCGGTGCCGTGCGAGGGGGAGCCGGGGGCGGTGTCGAGGGCGGCCAGGGAGCCGCTGGTCAGCACGAGGCCGATACCGAAGACGACCAGCCCCTGGGCCTGGTGGCGGATCGCCCGGTCCCGGCCGCGTACGCCGAAGGTGAGCCTCCGGTTGGCCGCGGTGTTGCCGAGCGCGGACAGCAGCAGCGCCAGCGCGTTGGCCACCTGGGGGCCCGTACCGAGCCGGAAGAGCGTGTACAGCGCCAGATACACGAGCGTGGACAGGCCGCCCACCACACAGAACCCGACCAGCTGGCGGGCCAGTCCGCCCGGTACGCCGCTCAGTTCCCGGTCACGCGGATCGTCACCGAACGGGCGGCGCAGCCGGTCCAGCGGGAGCGCGCCGGTGGCCAGCGCGCGCCCCACCCGCCAGACGCCCTTCAGGTCGTCGGTGGCCGTCTTCACGATGTGCACGGTGCTGTTCGGGTCGTCGACCCAGTCCACCGGCACCTCGTGAATGCGCAGCCCCGCCCGCTCGGCCAGCACCAGCATCTCGGTGTCGAAGAACCACCCGGTGTCCTCGACCATCGGCAGCAGCCGCTCCGCGACGTCCTTGCGGATCGCCTTGAAGCCGCACTGGGCGTCGGAGAACCGGGCGGCCAGGCTGCCCCGCAGGATCAGGTTGTACGCGCGCGAGATGAACTCCCGCTTGGTGCCGCGTACGACGCGCGAGCTGCGCGACAGCCGCGACCCGATCGCCAGGTCCGAGTGGCCGGAGATCAGCGGGGCCACCAGCGGCAGCAGCGCGTTGAGGTCGGTGGACAGATCGACGTCCATGTAGGCGAGCACCGGCGCCTCGGACAGCGTCCACACGGTGCGCAGCGCCCGTCCGCGGCCCTTCTGCTCCAGCCGGACCGCCGTCACCTCCTCGACGGTGTCGTCCAGGTAGGCCGCCACATGGGGCGTGCGGTCCGTACTGGCGTTGTCCGCGATGGTGATCCGGAATCGGTAGGGGAAGGTCCGCGTCAGATGGTCGTGGAGCCGTCGCACACACCGCTCGAGGTCCGCCTCCTCGTTGTAGACGGGGATCACGACGTCGAGCACCGGGCGGCTGCGGTCGACCACGATGTGCCGGCGCGCGGGCAAGGTCTGCAAGGGTGTCTCGGGCGGCGCCTCGAGAGGGGTGTCAGTTCGCATGGAACGACATTCGCGAGCGGCGCTGTCACGGCTGTGTGGTCAGCCTGTGGCCTGGCTGTGAGTGCGTTACGCCCTGGTGAACAGGGAGATGGACGCCGAACACGGTGCGCCCCGGCACGCTGTCCACCGTCACCTGGCCGTCGTGCGCGGCGACCACCGCGTGCACGATGGCCAGCCCCAGCCCGGTGCTGCCCGCGGTACGCGAGCGCGAGGCGTCACCGCGCGCGAAGCGCTCGAAGACGTGCGGCAGCAGATCGGGCGGGATGCCGGGGCCGTCGTCCTCGATCTGGAGCGAGAGGTACGAGGGCGGCTGCGGCGGCCCGAAGGTGCCGGGGTGCCCGGCCGCCTGCGCCATGGCGTACGGGGATCCGTACGGCGCCGCGTAGGGGTTGCCGGAACCGGTGTTCCCGGACGGCGCGTCGTGGCCGAAGGCGTACGGCGAGCCGGGCCCGAAGCCGCTGCCGTTGCCATCGCTGTTGTGGTTGCCGCCGCCGCTGCCGTTCGTCGTGGTGTGCGCGGCGCCGGGCGCGGGCCCGTACGACGGTCCGTGCACCATGCCGTACGGGGCCAGGTACGGCGACGGGCGCGGCGAGGTGTGCGGGCCGCCCCACAGCACGCGCGCGGTGACGGTCGTCCCGGCCGGGGTGTGGTTACGGGCGTTGCCCAGCAGGTTGACCAGGACCTGGTGCAGCCGCGCCGAATCGCCGTAGACGAGCGCGGGTTCGTCGGGCAAATCCAGCCGCCACTGGTGGTCGGATCCGAGCGCCCGTGCGTCACTGACCGCGTCCACCACCAGCGGGGACAGGTCCACCTCTGCGCACTCCAGCGGCCGCCCCGCGTCCAGCCGGGCCAGCAGCAGCAGATCCTCCACCAGCCCGGTCATCCGCCCGGCCTCGGACTCCACCCGCCCCAGCGCATGCCGGGTGTCGGGCCCGATCTCCTCCCGGCCGCGCCGGGTCAGCTCGGCGTAGCCGCGGATCGAGGCGAGCGGGGTCCGCAGCTCATGGCTGGCGTCGGCGACGAACTGCCGCACCCGCGTCTCGCTCTCCTGGCGGGCCGCCAGCGCCGATTCGACGTGCCCCAGCATGCGGTTCAGCGCCGCGCCGACCTGGCCGACCTCGGTCCGCGGATCGGCCTCGGAGGCCGGGACCCGCTCCCGCAGCGCCACCTCGCCGCTGTGCAGCGGCAGCTCCGAGACCCGGGTCGCGGTCGCGGCCACCCGGCGCAGTGGGCGCAGCGAGATGCCGACCATGGTGGCCCCGGCGAGCCCGGCCGCGACCAGTCCGGCGGCGGCGACGCAGACCTCGACCAGGATGAGGGTGTTGACGGTGTCCTGGGTCTGGTTGAGCGGGAAGGCGAGGATGATCCCGCCGTCCCTCGGGTTCCACTTGGCCACGGCCCGGTAGCTGCCGAGGCCGGGGAGGTCGACGGCGTGCACCCGGTCGTCGACGGGGATGGCGGTGAGCGCCTTCTCCTGGCTGCTCGTCAGCTTGTCCACCCGCTGCGCGGCGTTCGAGAAGTCCGGCAGCATGGGCTCGTCGTTGCTCTTGCCGGACTGGACCGCCTTGCCGTCCGTCCCGAGCCGCGCCCCGGCGGTTCCGATGGGCTGCCCGGGCCCGTTGAGGAAGAAGATGCTGCTCTCCGGGCTGCGCGGGTCGGCCGGGTTCGGCTGCTCGCCGACCTTGCGCATGGCGCCGCCCGCCGACGAGCGCAGGTCGTTGTCGACCTGGCCCTCCAGGTACGACTTCAGCGCGATCGTCGTGACCGTGCCGATCACCGCGCAGACCACGGCGATCAACGACACCGCCGAGACGACCAGGCGGGTGCGCAGCGACCAGGGCCGCCGGGCAACGGCCCGGGCGTTCTTCCTGGCACGCGGGGACCGCGCCGGAGCGGCCTTGGACGGCGGGGTCGGGTGCGCCACGGTGCCTACTCCCCGGGCTTGATCAGATACCCGGCGCCGCGCCGGGTGTGGATCATCGGGCTGCGGCCCGCGTCTATCTTGCGCCGCAGATACGAGATGTACAGCTCGACGACGTTGGCCTGGCCGCCGAAGTCGTAACTCCACACCCGGTCCAGGATCTGCGCCTTGCTGAGCACCCGGCGCGGGTTGCGCATCAGGTAACGCAGCAGCTCGAACTCGGTCGCGGTGAGGTGGATCTCCTGACCGGCCCGCGACACCTCGTGGCTGTCCTCGTCCAGCACCAGGTCGCCGACCGCCAGCACCGATTCGCTGCGCGCCGCCGCCGCCCCCGACCTGCGCAGCAGCCCGCGCAGCCGGGCGACGACCTCCTCCAGGCTGAACGGCTTGGTGACGTAGTCGTCGCCGCCCGCTGTCAGCCCGGCGATCCGGTCCTCGACCGCGTCCCGCGCGGTCAGGAACAGCACCGGCACCTCGGGCAGCTCGCGGCGCAGCCGGCCCAGGACGGTCAGCCCGTCCATGTCGGGCAGCATGACGTCGAGGACGACCGCGTCGGGCCGCAGCTCACGGGTCGTACGGATCGCCTCGGCGCCGTCGCCCGCGGTCCGCACCTCCCAGCCCTCGTAGCGCAGCGCCATCGACAGCAGGTCGGCGAGGGCCGACTCGTCGTCCACAACCAGCACCCGGACGGGGCTCCCGTCGGGTCGCAGCAGCTCGGTACGCCCATGGGGCGAGGTCGCCATCATGAACGTCAGCTTCCGGCGACGGTCTGAGAGCTTCCTTTCGGCTACCTGTGAATAACCTGAGAATCCTGTGGCCCCGGGAACGGCCCCGGATGGCCCCGAGAAGGCCGGGGCCCGGGGGGATTGCCCCGGACGGGTGAACGGCCCGTGTTCCGGGAATAGTCGGAACCACCCTCCGGTTCGATGGGGGTATGGCTACTCAACCCGCCCTTGGCAAGATCGGCATCTGGACCGCGGCCCTGCGGGTCACGGAGTCCCGCTCGGCGCAGGAGATCAGCGAGGCGGCGGCCGAGCTGGACGCACTCGGGTACGGCGCCGTCTGGTTCGGCGGCAGCCCCAGCGCGGACCAGGCCGCGACCCTCCTGGAGGCTACCGACCGGATCACCGTCGCGACCGGCATCCTCAGCATCTGGGACCACTCGGCCGCCCACGTGGCCGATCGGTACGCCGCCATCGACGCGGCCCACCCGGGCCGTTTCGTCCTGGGCCTCGGCGTCAGCCACAGCGCGCTCGCCGGTGAGCGGTACAAGCGTCCGTACTCGGCGATGCGGGACTATCTGACGGACCTGGACTCGGCCCCGATCCCGGTCCCCGCGTCCCGGCGGGTCCTGGCCGCCCTCGGCCCGAAGATGCTGGAGCTGTCCCGCGACCGCGCCGCGGGCGCCCATCCGTACCTGGTCACCCCGGAGTTCACGGCCGAGGCGCGGGAGATCCTGGGCGACGGCGCCCTGCTCGCCCCGGACCTCAAGGTCGTCCTCGACCCCGACCTCGACCGCGCCCGCACCATCGCCCGCAACTACCTGTCCATGTACCTGAAGCTGCCCAACTACACCAACAACCTGCTGCGGTTGGGCTTCGAGGAGAAGGACTTCGCGGACGGCGGCAGCGCGCGCCTGGTGGACTCCGTCTTCGCCCTGGGCGACGCGGAAGCGATCCGGCGCCGCGTGGACACGTACCTGGAGGCGGGCGCGGACCACCTGGCGGTGCAGGTGGTGACCCCCGAACCGTTCGTCACCCTTCCCCGCGAGGAGTGGCGCACCCTGGCCGAGGTCCTTCCCCTCGGCAGCCGCTGACGCGCCGCTGATGGGGGTGTGTCACAGGCCGAACAGCCGCGCCGCATTCCCGTGACACACCCCCCGCAGCCAGGCGTCGTCCTGGTCCAGCCGGGTCAGCACCTCCAGGGCGTGCCCGTACCCGTACGGGATGTTGGGGAAGTCGCTCCCGAACAGCACCCGGTCGCCGAGCGCGCCGAGCCGCCCCCGCTCCTCCGGCGGGAACGGCCAGTGGCTCTCGGAGAAGTCGGTGAACGCCATCGTCGTATCCAGGTGCACCCCCTCGTACCGCTCCGCGAGCCCCAGGAAGTCCGCGTACTCCGGCAGCCCCATGTGCGCGATGACCAGCCGCAGCCGCGGATGCCGGGCCAGCAGCCGGGCCACCGGTTCGGGGCCGGTGTGCTTGCCCGGCGCCGGGCCCGAACCACAGTGGATGACGATGGGCGTACCGGCGTCGGCGAGCATCCCCCACACCGGGTCGAGCAGCGCGTCGCCCGGGTCGTACGCCCCCACCTGCACATGCGACTTGAACACCCGCGCCCCGCCGTCCAGCGCCGCGCGCACGTACTCCTCGACGCCCGGCTCCGGGAAGAAGGTCGCCGTGTGCAGACAGTCGGGCGTACGGGCGGCGAACCCTGCCGCCCACTCGTTCAGCCACGCCGCCATGCCGGGCTTGTGCGGGTAGACCATCGAGGTGAAGGCCAGTACCCCGAACTCCCGGATGATCGCGAGCCGTTCGGCCTCGTCCTGGCGGTAGGTGATGGGCCACTCGAGGCCGACCAGCGGCTCGACGGCGTCGAAGTACGCCCATACCTTGTCCATGACGTTCTTCGGCATGAAGTGCGTGTGCACGTCGATGAGTCCGGGCAGCCCGAGCTCCTGCCAGAAGCGACGGACCGGGACGGCGTCGGGATCAGTCATACGGATCACCGTACGGTCGCGGAACCACGATCGAGGGCCCGGCACCATTTCTGGTGCCGGGCCCTCGACCTNGGAACCACGATCGAGGGCCCGGCACCATTTCTGGTGCCGGGCCCTCGACCTCAAGTAGCGGGGACAGGATTTGAACCTGCGACCTCTGGGTTATGAGCCCAGCGAGCTACCGAGCTGCTCCACCCCGCGTCGGTGAATGCAACACTACGTCATTCGCCGCGCTGAGGGAAATCGGTTCCGCACGCCCGGGCCCACGCCCCGGCCTATGCCCCGGCCCCGGGCTCCACAGCCGTCACGGTGAACTCGTCCCCGCACACCCGCAGCCCCGAGGAGACCCGCGCGGTCATGGCCTCCTTCGAGCCGGGCGGGTAGGCCTGCACCAGGGAGGCGCTCTTCCAGCACGGCTTGTCCGAGAGGCCGTCGTTGATCGTGTGCAGCACGGCGTGCGCGCTGCCCCCGGCGGGCACCGTGACGGGCTTCCCCATGGCCCCCTCCCGCTCGGCCGGCTTCCCGATCTTCTGCCCGTCCCTGGCCAGCAGCGACGCCCCGGGAAACCCGTTCAGCGTGCAGGCGCTCTTCCCCTCGTTGGTGAACACCAGTGAGTACCGGATGTTGCCCGCCCCGATGTCGGCCCGCCCCACGCGCAGCCCCATCGACGAAGACTCACACCGCGCGCTCCCGGCGTTTCCGGCGCTCCCGGCCTTCGACCCGATGTCCTCACCGCCCGCCGAGCCCGTAGCGTCGCTGTTCTGCCCGTCCTGCGTGTCCTGACCGTCCTGCTCGGCCTGCTCGGCCTGCTCGGCCTGCTCGGCCTGCTCGGCCTGCGAGGCGGCGGACACGGGCGCCTTGCCCTCGGGCTTGGGCTCGCTGCCCTGACAAGCCGTAACCCCCATGGCCGCCACCGCCGCCATCGTGGCGACGACGACCTTGCCCCGGCTGGTGAGCGTGATGTGCGACATGGGATCCCCCTGGATCGATGAGTGCGACTCTCGCACCAACTACCGTGCCGATCCGCGCTAGTTGTGCTGTCCCGGCACGTTGGTGACGGGCGACGCGCTGTGAGTGGTGCTTGAACGAGGCGAGGGCCTCTGGTTTCGGTGTGGA
>NZ_RIBZ01000182.1:0-40245 GCF_003721215.1 Streptomyces botrytidirepellens | reverse complement strand
CGCGCACGAGCCGCAGCCGGTGGTGGCGCGGGTGGCCGCGGCGAGCGCGGCCGCGTCGCGGGCTCCGCCGCGCCAGCTGTCGGCCAGGGTGCGCTTGGTGACGTTGTTGCAGTGGCAGACGACCGCGTCGTCCGGCAGTTCCACCGGTCCGCCGCGCCCGGCGGGGATGCCGAGCAGGAACGCCAGCCGGTCCGAGGGCACCGGCAGCCCCTGGTCGCCCAGGGTGCCGAGGGCGGCGATGGCCTGCGGGTAGCCGACCAGGACGGCGCCGAGGAGCCGCTGGTCGCGCAGTTCCAGCCGGGCGTAGCCGCCGCGGGCGGGGTCCTGGAGCGTCACCGTCTCCTCGACCTCGTCGGCCGGTCCCGGCGGGCCGTACGCCGCGATGTCCAGCCCGGGCGCCTTCAGCCGGGTCACGGGCGCGCAGGTGGCGGGCCGGGTGCGGTCGCCGCAGAGGATCGCCGCGAGCCGGTCCGCGTGGTGCCAGGCGGTGGTGGCGAGCCCGGGGACCGTGCCGCCTTCTTCGGCGCAGTCGCCGATGGCGTGGACGTGCGGATCGTCGGTGGTCAGGGCGGCGTCGACCACCACGCCGGTGCGGACGGCGAGTCCGGCGGCGCGGGCCAGTCGGGTGTCCGGCCGGACGCCGGCGCACACCATCACGGTGTCGGTGCCGATGGCCTGGCCGCGGTCGAGGGTGAGGGAGCCGGGGGCGTACGCGACCGCCTGCCGGGACAGCTCCAGCCGTATGCCGCGGTCGCGCAGTCCGCGGGCGAGCAGCGCCCCTGCCGCGGCGTCGAGCTGGCGGTTCATGGGGTACGGGCGCGGATGCACCAGGGTGACGCGGGTGCCGCCGCGCCGCAGCGCGAGCGCCGTCTCGACCCCGAGCACCCCGGCGCCGACCACCGTCACCTGACCGCCGGTGACGCGCCGGGAATCGGCGAGGGTACGCAGCGGGGTGACGCCGTCGGCGAGCCGGCCGGCGTCCGTCAGCAGGCCGGGGACTGCGGGTATCCGGGGCCGGGCGCCGGTCGCGAGCACCAGGTGGTCGTAGGGGTGGCTGGTGCCGTCCGACGCGTGCACCAGGCGGCGTTCCCGGTCGATGCCGGTGACCCGGGTGCCCAGCCGCACCACGGTGCCGTCGGGCGGGGCGGGCAGGGCGAGGGCGCGGGCCGGGAGCGTGCCGTCCAGCACCGAGGGGAGCAGCACCCGGTTGTACGCGGCCACCGGCTCCGCCCCCAGGACGGTGACGGTGCCCTGGTGGCCGTGGTGGTGCAGCCGGTCCACGAGGCGGTGGGCGGCGATGCCGTTGCCCACGACGACGACGGCGCTCATGCCGTGGCCGTCCAGGGTTCGATGCGGACCGCGCAGACCTTGAACTCGGGCATGTGGCTCTCCGGATCGAGGGCGGTACTGGTGATGAGGTTGGCCCGGCCGTCCGCGGTGAAGTGGAACGGCAGGAAGACGGTGTCGGCGCGCAGGGTCGGCACCAGCCGCACCCGGGCCACGGCCGTGCCGCGGGCCGAGCTGATCCGCGCCAGCTCGCCCTCGGCGAGCCCGGCCCGTTCGGCGGTGTCCGGGTGCACTTCGAGATACGACTCGGGCTCGGCCGCCAGCAGTTCGGGCACCTCGCGGGTCTGGGCGCCGGACTGGTAGTGCGCCAGCGCCCGGCCGGTCGTGGCGTACAGGGGGAAGCGGCCGTCGGGGAGTTCGGCGGCGTCCCGGTGGTCCACCGCGCGGAACCGGGCCCGGCCGTCGGGGTGGGCGAAGCGGTCGAGGAACAGCCGGGGCGTGCCCGGATGCGGCGGCTGCCCGGGCGGGGCGGCGGGGCAGGGCCAGTGCAGCGCTTCTCCGGCGTCGAGCCGTTCGTAGCTGATGCCGGAGTAGTCGGCCCGGCCGCCCCGGGTGGTGCGGCGCAGCTCCTCGAACACCTGGTGCGGTGCGGCGGGGAAACGTTCCGGCGGCTGACCCAGCCGGATCGCCAGCCCGCGCAGCACGTCCAGGTCGCTCCGTACGCCCGGCGGCGGCCCGGAGAGCCTGCGGCGGCGCAGCACCCGGCCCTCCAGATTGGTCATGGTGCCCTCTTCCTCGGCCCACTGCGTCACCGGCAGCACCACATCGGCCAGCAGCGCCGTCTCGGAGGGCATGAAGTCGGCCACCACCAGCAGGTCCAGCGCGGCCAGCCGCTCGGTGATCCGCGCGGCGCGCGGTGCGGACACGACCGGGTTGGAGCCGAACACCAGCAGCGCGCGCGGTCCGCCGGGTTGGCCGAGGGAGTCCAGCAGTTCGTAGGCGCTCGGCCCGGGGCCGGGCAGCTCCTGTGGCGCCACGCCCCAGACGGCGGCCACGTGGGCGCGCGCACCGGGGTCGGCGATCGACCGGTAACCGGGCAGCTGGTCGGCCTTCTGGCCCAGCTCCCGGCCGCCCTGCCCGTTGCCCTGTCCGGTGAGGCAGCCGTAGCCGCTGCCCGCCCGGCCGGGGAGCCCCAGGGCGAGCGCCAGGTTGATGAAGGCCGCCACGGTGTCGGTGCCCTTGCTGTGCTGTTCGGCGCCGCGCCCGGTGAGGACATAACGCCGCCGGGCCTCGCCGAGCATCCGCACCGCCTCGCGCTGGGCGGCCACCGGCACCCCGGTGACCCGTTCGACGCGCTCCGGCCACCAGGCCACAGCCCGCTGCCACGCGGAGTCGAAGCCGACGGTGCGCCGGTGCAGATAGCCCTCGTCCATCCGGCCCTCGGTGACGGCGAGATGGAGCAGCCCGAGGGCGAGCGCCAGATCGGTGCCGGGCTGCGGCTGGAGGTGGAGGGCGGCGGTCTCCGCGGTCCGGGTGCGGCGCGGATCGATGACGATGAGCTCCGCGCCCGCCAGGTGGCGCATCAGGGGCGGCATGGTCTCGGCCGGGTTCGCCCCGGCCAGCAGGATCACCTCGGCGTCGTCGAGGTCGCCCACCGGGAACGGCAGCCCGCGGTCGACGCCGAAGGCGGCGTTCCCGGCGGCCGCCGCGGAGGACATGCAGAACCGGCCGTTGTAGTCGATGCGGCTGGTGCCCAGCGCCACCCGGGCGAACTTGCCCAGCAGATACGCCTTTTCGTTGGTCAGCCCGCCACCGCCGAACACCGCCACCGCGTCCGGGCCGTGGGCGTCCCGGATCCGGCGCAGCCGGTCCGCGACGGTGTCCAGCGCCTGGTGCCAGCCCGCCGTTTCCAGCGTCCCGCGGGGGTCGCGGATCAGCGGGTTGTGGAGCCGCACCGGAGTGTCGAGGAGGGCGGGGGCGGTCCACCCCTTCTGGCACAGCCCGCCCCGGTTGACGGGGAAGTCGGAGGGCCGCACGACCACCGTGCCGTCCTCGCGGCCCAGCCAAGTGCCGCACTGGAGGGCGCAGTACGGGCAGTGGGTCGCCACGGCCGACGTAGCGGCGGCGCCGGACGGCGCGCCGGGGCCCGCGGGTCTGGCAGGGGGCGCGGGGGAGCGGGATTCAGACATGGGAGACCTCCGGACGACGGGCGGAACTGCCGGTTCCGGGCCCGCCGTCGGGCGCGCCGCGCAGATAGACCGCCCAGGTCACCACCGCGCAGACCGCGTAGTAGCCGAGGAAGGCGGTGAACGCGGCGTCACCGGTGCCGCCGGGACCGTCGTAGCAGGCGCGGAAGGCCAGGTTCACGGCGACGCCGCCGAGCGTGCCGATCGCACCCGTCACGCCGATGACCGCGCCGGACAGCTCGCGGGCCCGGGCGAAGGCGCGGGTGGCGTCCTCGCCCCGGGTGACGGCCTTCTCCGCGTCCTGCGCGAAGACCGCCGGAATCATGGTGTACGCCGAGCCGTTGCCGATCCCCGACAGCACGAAGAGCACGCAGAAGGCGGCCACGAACAGATCGAACGAGTGGCGTGCCGAGGCCAGCAGCAGCACCCCGGTCCCGGCGGCCATGGCGGCGAGGTCCACGAGGGTCACCCGCGCGCCGCCCCACCGGTCGGCAAGCCACCCGCCGAGCGGCCGGAACAGCGAGCCGAGCAGCGGGCCGAGGAAGGTGTACGAGACGGCCTCCAGCGCGCCGGCGCCGAACTCGTACTGGAGGACCAGGCCGAACGCGAAGCCGTAGCCGATGAACGAGCCGAAGGTGCCGACGTACAGCAGCGACATCCACCAGGTGTGGCGGCTGCCCAGGGCCTCGCGCAGCGCCCCGGGACGGGCCCGTACGGCGGTGAAGTTGTCCATCCGCCGGGCGGCGAGCACCGCCAGCAGGGCGGCCAGTGGCAGATATCCGGCGGCCAGGTACTGGGGGTGGCCGAGCCCCGCGGTGGCCGCCACCAGTAGCCCGAGCAGCTGCACCACGGCCACGCCCAGATTGCCGCCGCCCGCGTTGAGGCCCAGCGCCCGGCCCTGGTGGCGGCGGGGGAAGATGCCGCTGATGTTGGTCATCGACGAGGCGAAGTTGCCGCCGCCGAGCCCGGCCGTCGCCCCGGCGAGCAGGAACACCCACAGCGGGGCGTCCGGCCGCTGGATCACCCAGACCGCGAGCGCGATGGGGAGCAGCAGGGAGGCGGTGGCGAACACCGTCCAGTCGCGGCCGCCGAAGCGGGTCACGGCGTAGCGGTAGGGCAGCCGGAGCGCCGCCCCGGCCAGCGTGGGGACGACGACCAGCAGGAACTTCTCCCCGGCGGCAAAGGTGAATCCGGTCGCGGGGGACATGAAGAGGACCAGGACCGACCACAGGCTCCACACCGAGAAGCCGAGGTGTTCGGTCGCGACGGACAGCACCAGATTGCGCCGTGCGACGCGGCTGCCCTCGCGTTTCCAGAACTCCCGGTCCTCGGGGTTCCAGTGATGTATCCAGCGGCCGGAATCGGCCCGAGCCTTGCCCATGAGTTGCCTCGGCCTCCATCGCATCTGAAACACGGTCACAGTCATCAGTGGTGGTGATGGTGATGGTGTTGAAGGTGGTGCTTGGTGTGGCACGAGAATGCTGATGCCGGATTCCTCCACGGGATGTGGAAGCTCCAGAGGCATATCCAGGGTGCCGGGAGGCCGAAAGCGGGCTCAATTGAACCTTGGTACACACGGACGGGCCGGCCTCACGCAGGGCAGCAGAGGCCGGCCGGATCTTTGGGGGTGCGTACCCGTCACATGGTCGTGCGCAGTGATTCAATCCAGGCATACGAGACCAGTCCCGCTTGCAGCCGGGACTCCACATGTAGCTTTGTCAGGATCTGCGCCACATGTGCTTTGACCGTGCGTTCGGTCACGGCAAGCCGCGCCGCTATGGACCGATTGGACTCCCCGTCACCGAGCAGGCGGAACACATCGAATTCGCGAACCGAAAGCGAGGGCACCCGGTCCAGCTCTTCCTGCCAGGTCCGGCGAGAGCTGGGGGCCAGTGCAACTTTCCTGTTGGCTAAACCGATCAGGCTTCCCTGTGTGGCCATGTATCTCCCTCTCCCGAAATCGCGGGTCGCGGGGTCCGGGTAATAGGTGAATTCATGTCAGCCTTATGGGCCCGGGCAGTATACGGAAGACGCCGATGGCAGAGCTGTGTGACGAGCTTCACTTCCCGTTCGGGCAGGCCGCCGGATGCCGCCGTCCACCTGCGGGTCTGTGGTGACGGGCGATGCGGAATCGTCTTGCTCTCTGAGACGGCATCACCGGCGGTCCGCAATGGCGCATTATCGATCGAGGCGCGGACGAGCGATCATGCTAGATTCTCTCGATTTCCGGTCAAGTCAGCCGGTCAGCGGCGTCGCTCAGCGGCGTCGCTCAGCGGCGTCGCTCAGCCGCGTCGCTCGGCCGCGTCGCTCAGCCGCGCCGCTCGGCGGAGCCGCGTTCGCGGTCCTCCGCGCCCGCCGTGGCCACCGCCTCGTCCGCTTCCCCGGCCTTCGGCCGCACCCGGCCCTGGGTGACCGCCAGCACCGCGCCGGCCAGCAGGACGACCGCACCGATGGCCTGGACCGCGCCGAAGGTCTCGCCCAGGAAGAGGTAGGAACACAGGGTGCCGACCGCGGGCACCATGAACATCATGATCGAGGCGGAGGCCGGGCCCACCGCCCCGACGCCCCGGTAGTAGAAGAGGTTCGCCACGGCCGTCGGCCCGATCGCCACGAACACCGCGTTGATCCAGGTGGTGGCGGGCACCGCGCCCCAGTCCGTGTCCATCGCTGAGGGCACGCTGTAGAGGCCCAGCAGGATGGCGCCGCAGCTCATCGCGTACGCCGTCGCCCGGAGCGGTTCGATCCCGGCGAGCACCCGGGGGCCGAGCAGGGTGAACGCCGCCCAGCATGCCGCGCTCAGCAGGAACAGCACATCGCCGAGGAACCGGTCGCCGCCCGCGCCCGCGTCGGTCCGCGCGCCGATCAGGAAGATCACCGCTCCGGTCAGCCCCAGCGCCAGCCCCGCGACCCGCCCGGCCGACGCCCGTTCCTTGCGGGTGACCAGCAGGAATCCGGTCGTCAGCACGGGGCTCATGACGGGGATGATCGTGGTGCTGTCCATCGCGGGGGCCAGCGAAAGCCCCCAGAAGAACAGCAGGTTGTACAGGAAGACGCCGAGCACCCCCGCCCCGGCCGCCCGCCCCACGTCGCGCCCGGACGTGGCGTGCTGGGAGGGCACGAAGCGCAGCGCGATGAGCAGGACCACCGCCCCGCCGCCGAAGCGGAGCAGGGCCGCCACGGAGTGCGGCAGATGGTCGACGACCACCTTGGAACTGCTGAAGCCACTGCCCCATAAGACCATCGTGGTCGTCAGTAAGAGATAGGGGTTGGTGCCCCCTCCGGGCCTTTGCTGCTTCTGCGACATGCGCTTCCCCCTTTGCCTGGTGCTTGGTGCCGGTGCGGTTGCCGCTGATGCGTTGCCGCTGGTGCGGGTGATGCTGAAGTGGCCGAGCGCCCCGGTGCGCGCAGGGGCGGGCCCATGCAGGTGACGTCCCGTCATCTGCGGTGGTCGGGCCACAGCGTAACGGGCCGGTGAAGGACCCGTGCGCCCCGCCTCGCCGACGGCACCGGAACCCGCCTGTACGAAGGTTCAATTGAGGCGCTCACGACCCCGCGGTGATAGTGAATCGCGTCCCGGTCAGATGCCGGGTCATCGCGAACACTCGTGGCGGGCACGGCCCCACGCGGTGCGCTGCGCAATGTCTTCTGTCATTTCCGACGGCCGCAAGAAGGGTTTCCCGAAATGCTGCTGCAATCCATGACATCGGACCCCATCGCGCGGAATTCCGATCTCGTGAGCCTCTTCCGGGACGTCGCCGCGACGGCACCGGAGCGGACGGCGCTGTCCGCCGAGGACGACCGCGTCACCTACCGGCGGCTCGACGCCTGGTCGGACGCGGTGGCCCGGACCCTGCTCGCCGAGGGGGTGCGGCCCGGGGACCGGGTGGCTCTGCGCATGACGCCGGGGGCCGAGGCGATCGTCGCGATCCTGGCCATCCTCAAGTGCGGTGCCGCGTACGTCCCGGTGGACCTGCGCAACCCGGTCTCCCGGAGCGACTTCATCCTCGCCGACAGCGGTGCGAGCGCGCTGATCGGAGAGCCCTACGAGGGGTGCGCGGTCACCAGGGTGGTCCGCACCCCGGCCGTCGCGGAAGCCCGGGACGCGCGGCCGGAGCCCGTGACGGACGCCGGGGACGCGGTGCGCCCGGGCGCCGACGACACGGCGTACGTCATCTACACCTCCGGAACCACCGGCAATCCGAAGGGCGTGCCGGTGCGCCACGCCAATGTGCTGGCCCTGCTCACCGGCGCGCCCTCGGTGTTCGACTTCTCCGCGGACGACCGCTGGCTGCTGTTCCACTCGCTGTCGTTCGACTTCTCGGTGTGGGAGATCTGGGGGTCGTTCTCCACCGGCGCCGAGCTGGTGGTGCTGCCGCACTGGGCGGCGCGTACGCCCGAGCAGTATCTGTCGGTCATCATCGACCGGGGCGTCACCGTCATCAACCAGACGCCCACCGCCTTCCTCGCGCTGACCGAGGCGGCGGTGCGCGGCGGCCGGGACGTCTCGGGGCTGCGCTACGTCATCTTCGGCGGCGAGAAGCTCACCGCGCCCATGCTGCGGCCCTGGGCCAAGGCGTTCGGGCTGGACCGGCCGCGGCTGGTCAACGGCTACGGGATCACCGAGACCACGGTGTTCACCACCTTCGAGGAGATCGGCGAGGCGTATCTGACGCAGGACGCCTCGGTCATCGGGCGCGCGCTGCCGTCGTTCCGCACCCGGGTCGTCGGCGACGACGGCCGGGACGTGGCCCTGGGCGAGACCGGTGAACTGTGGCTGGCCGGAGCCCAGTTGGCCGAGGGCTATCTGAGCCGACCGGAGCTGACCGCGGAGAAGTTCCCGGTGGTGACCGACGGCCGGACCGGCGAGTCCGTCCGCTACTACCGCTCCGGGGACCTGGTCAGCGAGCTGCCGGACGGCCGGTTCGCGTACGAGGGCCGCGCCGACCTCCAGGTCAAACTGCGCGGCTACCGCATCGAGCTGAGCGACATCGAGACCGCCGTGCGCCGCCACGACGACGTCGTCGACGCGGTCGTCACGGTGCGCGAGTTCAAACCCGGCGACCTCCGGCTGGTCTGCGCCTACGTGGCCCGTGAGGGGAGCGCGCCGACCACCGCACGGGAGCTGCGGGACCACATCAAGACCCTGTTGCCGGCCTATATGCACCCGGCGCGCTATCTGCGGCTGCCGGGGCTGCCCCGCACCGTCAACGGAAAAGTCGACCGGGCGGCCGTCGCCCGGTCCTGGGAGGAAGAGGTGGCACGTTCATGACGGGACAACAGATCACCGAAGCGCAGACCGCGCACCCCGACAACCTGGCCGTCGCGTGGGTGGGTGAGCTGCTGGAGGAGTCCGACCTGTCCGCCCGGGACAACTTCCTCGACCTCGGCGGCCACTCCGTCCTGGCCCTGGAGCTGAGCGAACGGGTCAAGAAGGACCTCGGCGTCGACCTGGACATGCAGATCCTCTTCGAGCGCAGCATCGGCGAGGCCATCGCCGACGCCGTCACCCGCGCCCGGACCGCCAAGTAGGAGAAGGAGAATCCCCATGACCACTGTGAGCGAGAAGGCCAACTTCACCTTCAGCCCCGAAGAGGTGGCCCGGTTCGAGCGGGACGGCTACATCGGCCCGGTCAAGGTCTTCGAGCCCGAGGAGATGACCCGCCGCTGGAACACCATCCGGCGCCAGCTCCTCGACCGCTCCCTGGCCATCTACCCGGACAGCAACGGCAAGGCCAACATCTCCAACTACGACCGCCACCTCGACATCGACCTGCTGGCCGAGCACATCATGCGGCCCGAGATCGTCGACCGCGTGGCCTCCCTCATCGGCCCCAACCTGCTGTGCTGGCGCAGCGAGTTCTTCCCCAAGTACCAGGGCGACGAGGGCACCGACTGGCACCAGGCGGCCACCTTCGCCCACGCGACCGGCAAGCCGCAGATCATCTGGCCGTCCGACGAGGGCCGCCCCGCCTTCATCGGCACCATCACGGTGTGGACCGCGTTCACCCACTCCACCGAGCAGAACGGCTGCCTCCAGCTCATGCCGGGCACCCACACGTCGATGAACTACGACGAGTCCAAGGGCATGGACTACGACGCGGA
Source organism: Streptomyces botrytidirepellens (assembly GCF_003721215.1). NCBI lineage: Bacteria > Bacillati > Actinomycetota > Actinomycetes > Kitasatosporales > Streptomycetaceae > Streptomyces > Streptomyces botrytidirepellens. Next base: position 30,670 of record NZ_RIBZ01000182.1, on the reverse strand, counting down.
CGCCATCAACCAGCGCGAGAAGGACGGCATCAAGCGCGGCTTCTTCGGCTACGACTACCGGTCCCTCCAGAAGGACCCCAACTGGAAGCCGGACGAGTCGCAGGCGTACCCGATGGTCCTCAAGCCGGGCGAGGCCGTCATCTTCTGGTCGAACACCATGCACGCCTCGCTGCCGCACACCGGCAGCAAGACCGACTACCGCATGGGCTTCGCCGCCCGCTACGTGCCCACCCAGGTGCAGGTCTACCCCGGCACCGAGAACCTGACCGAGTACGGCGACGGCATCAACCTCGAGAAGTACGGCGCGGTCCTCGCCTCCGGCGTCGACGAGTACGGCCACAACCGGATGGCCCGCACGAGCCAGCGCGGCTACGAGTTCGTGCCGCGCCAGGTCCCCAGCCACCCGGCGGCCGGCTGACCTCGTTCCGGCGCCACGGCGGGGCGGCCCCGGGCCGCCCCGCCGTGCCCCTTCCCGCCCTTTCCGCCCTTCCCGCGGTGCCTCGCCGCGACGGTCCGCAGGAGGTTCGTATGACGCCCCGCCCCCTGATCATGCTGCACCACGCGGGCGGCTCCGCCGCCGTCTTCGACCGGCTCGCCGAGGCCCTGCCGGACGGCATCCAGCCGCTGCCGCTGGAGCTGCCCGGGCGCGGCAAGCGGTGGCGCGAGGCGCCCGTCACCACCATCGAGGACGCCGTGGACGACCTGCTGCGGGCGGTCGCCGGGCAGCCGGACGAGATCGCGATCTTCGGTCACAGCGTCGGCGCGTACCTCGGCCTCTGCCTGGCGGCGCGGCTGGCGGAGACCGGCGGGCCGCGCTGCTCCACCCTCTTCGCCTCCGCCAACGCGGGCCCGGTGAGCGCCGAACTGCCCTGTGAGGGCTCGCCGTTGCTCACCACCGACGAGGAGATCTTCGCCATCGCCGAGAAGTCCGGCGGCACCATCTCCCCGCAGATCCGCGAGCACCCCGTGCTGCGGGAGCGCACCGCGGCCCTGCTGCGCGCCGACTTCTCGCTCGGCGACTCGTTCCTGCGCAAGCGCCCGGCCACCACCGTTGTGAGCGCCGATCTCGTGGTGTGCTGCGGCACCGACGACGTCTTCACCGACGCCCAGCTGGACAGCTGGCGGCACAGCACCACCGGGCGGACTTCCGTCACGCCCCGCCTCCCCGGCGACCACTTCTACCTCGAACAGCCCGCCCAGGCGGCCGCCTTGGCCGAGACCATCACCCGTACGCTGCTGGGATCGGCCGACCGGACCCCTTGATCGGCCGGACTCCTTGACGGGGCCGCGCGCCGTCCGCACGATGACGGGCGTGACACCCACGACCGCGACGGCGCGGTCCGACAAGCCTCCGGCCCGCGGGCCGGACGGCGGCGGCGCCCCCGCCGCGCGGCGGGGGCCCGGAACCGGCCACGGCGCGTGGTTCCTGGTGCTGCCCGCGCTGCTGCCCATCCTGCTGCTCAGCGTCGGCCCGCTGCTGTACGGGATCGCGCTGTCCTTCACCGACGCCCAGTCCGGCCGCGCCGAGCCGACCCAGTGGACCGGGCTGCTCAACTTCCAGGACCTGGCCCGCGACACGCTCTTCTGGGAGTCGTTCCGGATCGGCCTGGTGTGGGCGGTCGCGGTGACCGTTCCGCAGTTCCTGCTGGCGCTCGGGCTGGCGCTGCTGCTGGTGCAGAACCTCCGCTTCCGCTGGCTGGCGCGAGCCCTGGCGATCGTGCCGTGGGCGATGCCCGAGGTCGTCGTCGGCATCATGTGGCGGCTCGTCTACCACCCCGACGCGGGCGTGCTGAACGACGCGCTGGGCACCGACCGGGACTGGCTCGGCAGCCTCTCCACCGCCCTGCCCGCCGTGATCGTCGTCGGCATCTGGGCGCGGCTGCCGCAGGTGACGGTCACGCTGCTGGCCGCGCTCGCGAACGTACCGCGCGAGCTGCACGAGGCCGCGGCGGTGGACGGCGCGGGCGCCTGGCGCCGCTTCCGCACCGTCACCTGGCCCGCCATCAGGCCCGTGGCGCTCGCCATCAGCGCGCTCAGCCTCATCTGGAACATCAACTCCTTCGCGCTGGTCTACGTCCTGACCGGCGGCGGACCCGGCGGGCGCACCCGGCTGCCGATGCTCTTCGCGTACGAGGAGGCCTTCGGCTACGGGCAGTTCGGGTACGCGGCCGCCATGGGATGCGTGCTGGTCGCGGTGGTCTCCGTACTCCTCGCGCTCTTCCTCGTCGGCCGGCTCAAGGGGGACGACGCATGAACCGGGCCGCCGTCGTGCGCAGGCGCCGGGCCGCCCGCGCCGGGCAGTACCTCGCCCTGCTGGGCTATCTCGTCTTCCTCGCGTTCCCGCTGCTGTGGCTGCTGTCCACGGCGTTCAAGCCGCCGCGCGAGCTGGCCAGCCCGGACCCCGGGTGGATCCCTCTCGACCCGACCCTCGACAACTTCCGCCAGGCGTTCGACGAGCAGCCGCTGCTGCGGGCGGCCGCGAACAGCCTCACCGCCTCCGTCGCCGCCGCGGTCATCACCGTCGTCATCGCGACCCCGATGGCGTACGTCATGGCCCGCAACCACCGCTCCCCGCTGTCCCGGGCGGCCACCGGCTGGGTCGTGGTCAGCCAGGCGTTCCCCTTCGTCCTGGTGATCATCCCGCTGTTCCTGGTGCTCAAGAACCTGTACCTGATCAACTCCCTGTCCGGGCTGATCATGGTGTACGTGGTGTGGTCCCTGCCGTTCGCCCTGTGGATGCTCGCGGGGTACGCGCGCGCCGTGCCCAGGGAGTTGGAGGAGGCGGCGGCCGTGGACGGGGCGGGGCGGCTGCGCGTCCTCGTCTCCGTCACCATGCCGCTGCTGGCGCCCGGCCTCGTGGCCACCGCCCTCTTCGCCTTCATCACCGCGTGGAACGAGTTCTTCTTCGCGCTGGTGCTGCTCAAGACCCCGCAGAAGCAGACCATGCCGGTCATCCTCACCCACTTCATCGGCGCGGAGGGCGTCGCCGACCTCGGCCCGCTGGCCGCCGCCTCGCTGCTCGCCACCCTGCCCTCGCTGGTCCTGTTCGCCGTCATCCAGCGGCGGATCACCAGCGGGACCCTGGCCGGGGCGGTGAAGTCCTGATGCGCCGCCGTACGCTGCTGACCGGCGCCGCCGCCACCGCCGCCGCTCTGGCGCCCGGATGTGCGCCCGCGCGGCGCCGCGCACGCGGGGGACACGTGACCCTCCGCTTCCAGTCGCTGGCCTGGCAGAAGGAGTCCGTCGAGGCCAACAAGCGGCTGGTGGCGGAGTGGAACGCGGCCCACCCCACGATCAGGGTCGAGTACATCCAGGGCAGCTGGGACGGCGTCCACGACCAGCTCCTCACCTCCTTCGAGGGCGGGGAGGCGCCCGACATCATCCACGACGCCGCCGACGACCTCGCCGACTTCGCGTACGGCGGCTACCTCGCCGATCTGCGCGGGCTGCTGCCGGACCGGCTGAAGGCCGACATCCCGGCCCACAGCTGGGCGACCACCACCTTCGGCGACGGCGTCTACGGCGTGCCGTTCCTCCAGGAGCCGCGCGTGATCATCGCCAACCGGGCGCTGCTGGAGCGGGCGCGGGTGCGGATCCCGACCGTGCGCGACCCCTGGAGCTGGGCCGAGTTCGAGGACGTGGCGCGGGCGCTCACCCGGGGCGGGACGTACGGGGTCGGCTGGCCGCTCAAGGACCCCGTCGCCGCGACCCTGGGCCTCGCCCTCTCCACCGGCGGCCGGGTCTTCCACCGCGGCGCCGACGGCAAGGTCACCGTCCGCTTCGACGCCGCGGACCAGCGCGTCCCGCGCGCGATCGCCCGTACGGCGGCCAAGTCCACGCTCGGCATGGGAGGTTCGGACACCCTCCCCGGCTTCTTCGGCGGCAAGTACGCCATGGTGCCGCTCGGCTTCTCGTACCGCCAGCAGCTCGTCCAGCAGGCCCCCGAGGGCTTCGCCTGGACGGTGCTGCCCGCGCCCGCCGGGCCCGGCGGCGACCAGCGCCAGGGGGTCGGCCCGCAGACCCTGTCCATCGCCGAGGACAGCCCGTACCGGCGGGAGGCGGCCCGCTTCCTCGACTTCTTCCTGCGCCCGCGCAACATGGCGCGGCTCGCGCTGGGCGACTGGATGCTGCCCACGGGCACCGGCGCGCTGCGCGACCCGGCCCTGCGCGCATCCGAGCACGGCTGGGCGACCGGCACGGCGCTGGCCGCCCAACTGCGCCCGGCCCCCGCCCTGTCGGTGCGCGGCTACCGGGAGTGGAAGGACAAGGTGGCCACGCCCGCGCTCCAGGAGTACTACAGCGGAGCCATCGGAATGGAAAGACTGAGAAAAAGATTGATCAAGGACGGAGGGCTGGTGCTCGCGCGCTACCAGCGTTAGGGTGTGGGGTAGGTGTGTTGATAGTTGCATGAGGCAATCGGCCTCGCCTAAGTTCCGCACCATGACCTCAGCGATGCGTGCCCAAGGGCCCGCCCATATAGCCATGTTCGGCATCGCGGCGCACGGGCACGTCAACCCCAGCCTTGAGGTGATCCGCGAGTTGGTGGCCCGCGGCCACCGGGTCACTTACGCCATTCCCGAGTCGTTCGCCGACAAGGTCGCCGAAACCGGCGCCGAGCCCAGGACCTACGACACGGTCCTCTTCCAGGACGACATGCCGGAAGACGCCGAACTCATCGATTACGTCGAGCCGTTCCTGACCGAGGCCATCCAGGCGCTGCCCCAGCACCTGACGGCGTACGAGGGCGACGAGCCGGACCTGATCCTCTACGACATCACCGCCTACCCGGCGCACCTCCTCGCCCGCCGCTGGGGCGTGCCCGCGGTCGAGCTGGCGCCGAGCTTCGTGGCCTGGGAGGGCTACAAGGAAGAGGTCTTCGATCCGAAGTACGGGCACCTGCGCCACTCCGAGCGGGGCCGGGCCTATTACGCGCGCTTCAGGGCCTGGCTCGCCGAACACGGCATGCCCGACACCGACCCCGACCGCCTCACCGGCCGCCCCCGCCGCTGCCTCGCCCTCATCCCCGAGCTGTTCCAGCCCCACGCCGACCGCGTCGACACCTCCGTCTACTCCTTCGTCGGCCGCTGCCACGCCACCCGCCACGACGACGGCCAGTGGCGGCGCCCGGACACCCTCGCCCCCACGGACCGCGTCCTGCTGATCTCGCTCGGCTCGACCTGGACCAGGGAACCCGGCTTCTACCGCGCCTGCGTCGACGCCTTCGGCGACCTCCCCGGCTGGCACGTCGTCCTCCAGATCGGCGGATACGTCGACCCGGACGGCCTCGGCGCCCTGCCCGCCAACATCGAAACCCACACCTGGGTGCCCCAGCTCAGCGTCCTCCAGCAGGCCGACGCCTTCGTCACCCACGCGGGCGCGGGCGGCAGCCAGGAGGCCCTGAGCTGCGGCGTCCCGATGGTGGCCGTACCTCAGGCCGTGGACCAGTTCCGCAACGCCCAGACCCTCCAATCGCTCGGCGTGGCACGCCAGTTGCCCAAGGAGGAGATCACGGCGGAATCCCTGCGAGCGGCCGTCCTCGCCCTCGCGGACGACCCCCGGGTGGCCGCCCGCTGCGCCGAGGTCAAGGCCCGCATGGCCGCCGAAGGCGGCCCGGAGCGGGCCGCCGACCTGATCGAAGCGGAACTCCCGGCCGGGCCGCTCAGCGGTACGACGGAACCGGCCGCGTGGCTCATGGGGAGCCGCGCGGCCGGGTGAGGGGAAAGCGGTGGTCCGTCAGACCTTGGCGTGCCTGCGGCGGTCGTCCAGGCCGGGGGCGGGGAGCGTCGCCGGGGGCGGGGTGGGTGCCGTCTCGTCGTGGGTCAGGTCGGGCAGCCACCGCAGCCAGGGCGGCAGGTACCAGTTCCGCTCGCCCAGCAGCGTCATCACGGCGGGCAGCAGCACCCCGCGGATCACGGTGGCGTCGATGAGGACGGCGGCGGCGAGGCCCACGCCCATCTGCTTCATGGACTGCATCGACAGCGTCCCGAAGATGGCGAACACCGCGACCATGATGACGGCGGCACTGGTGACGACGCCCGCCGTGGTGACCACGCCGTGCACCACCGCGTCCCGGGTGGTGCGCCCGGCCATCCGCGCCTCGCGGATCCGGGAGACCACGAACACGTGGTAGTCCATGCTCAGCCCGAACAGGATCACGAAGAGGAACAGCGGCAGCCACGACACGATCGCGCCGACCCCCTCCGCGCCGACCAGGCCCGCGCCCCAGCCGTGCTGGAAGACGGCGGTGAGGATGCCGTACGCGGCGCCCACCGACAGCAGGTTGAGCACGATGGAGGTGGCGGCGACGGTCAGCGACCGGAACGACATCAGCATGAGCAGGAAGGCGAACACGACGACGAAGGCGAAGACCGGCGCGATGGCCGAGCCGAGCGCGTCGTTGAAGTCCTTGTTGGCGGCGACGGAACCGCCGATCGGGGCGTCCACGCCGTCCACCGTGCCGAGCGTCTCGGGGCGCACCTCGTCCCGCAGGACGGTCAGGCTCTTCTCGGCCTTGCCCTCGTCCGAGCCGCCGGTCAGCGGCACCGACACGATCGCCAGGTTCCGCTTCTCGTGGAAGGCCACCGTGACCGGGCCCGTGGAGGCCCCCTTGGCGACGGCCTGGTCGCGGAAGCGGGCGATGGCGCCACGTACCGGCGCGGCGTCGATGTCGTCGGCCTTGACCACGACCTGGGCCGGGTCCGGCCCGCCGGGGAACGCCTTGTCCATGTGCTCGTAGGCCCGGACGATCGGCAGGGAGTCGCTGAACTCCTGGTCCAGCGTCAGGTTCGCGGTGTTCATACTGACCGCCGGTGCGGCGATGGCGATCAGCGCACCGCCGGCCAGCGCGAGCGACAGCTTCGGCCTGCGCAGCACCCTGCCGAGGACCGCGCGCCACACCCGGCTCTCGCCGTTGCCCTTCCGCTTGGCGCGGGACACGAACGGCACCCTGCCCTTCTCGACCCGCTCGCCGAGCAGCGAGAGCAGCGCGGGCAGCACCGTCACCGAGCCGACCATCGCCACGGCCACCACCATCAGGGTGGCAAGACCCATCGCCTGGAACTCGGCGAGGCCGGTGAAGAGCATGCCCGCCATCGCCACGATGACCGTGACACCGGAGACCAGGATGGCCCGGCCGGAGGTCGCCGCCGCGATGCGCAGCGCGGTGTCGGCGTCCCGCCCGGCGGCCCGCTCCTCGCGCTCCCGGCGCAGGTAGAACAGGCAGTAGTCGACGCCGACGGCCAGACCCACCAGCAGCATCACCGAGTTGGCGGTGTCGTTCATGGGCATCCAGTGGCTGACCACCGCCACCAGACCGGTGGTGGCCAGGAACGCCGTCATCGCGAGCGCCACCGGCAGCAGCGCGGCCACCAGCGCGCCGAAGGCGATCAGCAGGATGCCGAGGGCCACCGGCACCGCCGAGTACTCCGCCTGCGCGAAGTCGGAGCCGAACGCGTCGTCGAACGCCTTCTCCCCGCTCGCGTCGCCGAACTCCTCGATCCTCAGGGCCCGATGGTCCCGCTGCGCCTTCTCCACCGCGTCCAGCACGGGCTGGATGCGCTCCGCGGCGGACTCCGCGTCGCCGCGCAGGTCGAACCGCACCAGCGCGGACCGCCGGTCGGCCGAGATCGCCTTCGTCGCGTACGGGGACTTCACCGCGGTGGCCTCGCCGGTGCCGCGCACCGCGGACAGCACCGCGTCGACCGCGCCCCGGAACTCCGGGTCGTCCGCGTTCACTCCGCCGCCCAATGCCTGGACCAGGACGGTTTCCCCGGCCGGTTCGACAATGCCCGCGTCGTCCAGAATCTTCAGGACACGCCCGGACTCGCCCGGACGCTCCTCACTGCCGGCCGAATCGACCCGGCCCGTCATCGACCCCACGGCCAGCGCGAGAACCACCAGCAGCAGCCAGCCCCCGACCGCCGTCCAGCGGTGCCGGGCGCTCCAACTGCCCGCGCGGGCGGCCAGCCCCCGTGGCCCGTTCCGGCGTCCTGAGTCCCCCACGACGTCCCCTTTTCCCATGGTGGCGGCCCCCTGCCGCCATCTCCGGACGACGCTAGGGCCCGGGTGCACCCGGACCCATCCTGCTGACCGGTGAGGCGGGGGGCGGGGTTCTCCACCTGGAGGAGGGGTGCCGGCCCTACCCCTCCGGTCCAAGGCCCTTACAGGTAAAGGGACTTGTCGTGATCGTGCTGTGATGACGTTGCATATGTCACACATGGACCAGGATCTTGAATTGCCCGGTTCGATCCGCCAGGGTTTCGTCTCAGCCCGGAGTGATCCGAACACGCTCCGGCGCCATCGCAACCGCGTGTGAAAACAGCGTGCGCGAAATCCCCCCACAACCGCACGAGGAGGATCCCTCGTCATGGCAGTACACAAGCAGCGCAACGCGCGTCGACTCACCCTGGCGATAGCCGCGGCGGGCGCCGTCACCGCCGGTGCCTTCGTGGCCGTCCCGGCCGGCGCCGCCACCGCGAAGCCCGCCGAGGGCACCGTCTACGGCACCCAGGCCAAGAACGCCGTCGACGGCAGCTACATCGTCATGCTCAAGGGCGGACAGACCGTCAAGGCCGCCTCCGAGGGCAAGGACCTGGCCGAGAGTTACGGCGGCAAGCTGCGCCACAGCTACGACTCCGCCGTCAACGGCTTCTCCGCAGGCGGTCTCAGCGAGACCGAGGCCAAGCGGCTGGCCGCCGACCCGTCGGTCGCCAAGGTCGTCCAGAACCACCGCTACTCCATCAAGACCACCCAGGCGGACCCGCCGTCCTGGGGTCTGGACCGGATCGACCAGGCCGACACCAAGGGCGACAAGAAGTACACCTACCCGGACAGCGCGGGTGAGGGTGTCACCGCGTACGTCATCGACACCGGGGTCCGTGCCTCGCACAAGGACTTCGACGGCCGCGTCACCTCCGGCTTCGACGCCATCGACAACGACGAGGACGCCGACGACGGCAACGGCCACGGCACCCATGTCGCGGGCACCATCGCCGGTACCGACCACGGCGTGGCCAAGAAGGCCAAGGTCGTGGCCGTAAGAGTCCTGGACGACCAGGGCTCGGGCACCACCGAACAGGTGGTGTCCGGCATCGACTGGGTCACCAAGAACCACAAGGGCCCGTCCGTCGCCAACATGAGCCTCGGCGGCACCCCCGACGAGGCCCTGGACGCGGCGGTGCAGAAGGCCATCGACTCCGGTGTCACCTTCGCTGTCGCGGCGGGCAACGAGTCCGCCGACGCGAGCGAGAGCTCGCCCGCCCGGGTCAAGGACGCGATCACCGTCGCCTCCAGCACCGACGCCGACGAGCAGTCCGACTTCTCCAACTTCGGCAAGGTCGTCGACATCTACGCCCCCGGCTCGGACATCACCTCCGACTGGAACACCGGCGACGACGCCACCAACACCATCTCCGGTACGTCGATGGCCACCCCGCACGTCGTGGGCGCCGCCGCCGTCTACCTGAGCGGCCACCAGGACGCCAAGCCCGCCGACGTGGCGAAGGCGCTCACGGACGGTGCCACCGCCGACAAGATCTCCAACCCGAGCGAGGGCACCCCGAACAAGCTGCTGAAGGTCGTCAAGTAAGTCACCGTCATCTGAGGCACAACTGAACACCCGGCCGCCGTGTCCACCCCACTGGGCACGGCGGCCGCTTCAGTGGGGTACCGAGAGCAACTGGCTGACATCTTGGGGGCGTTGTTCCACCGTGCCAGTGTTGCGGGCATGAACATCACGGACGGATACACATGGTCGGCGGTCGCGGACGCGCCGGTGAAGGAACTCTTCCCGGGCATCCGGCTCCGCCCGCTGTGGACCGGCGAGAACGGCGCGAAGGCCCACGTCCTGGAGATGGACCCGGGCAGCACCTGGGAAGGGCTGGACGTCCACGAGCCCGGCCCCGAGGAGGTGTTCGTCGTCTCCGGCACCTTCAACGACGGCCACCGCGACTACCCGGCCGGCACCTTCCTCCACGCCCCGGCGGGCTCCTCGCACATCCCGCAGACCACCACCGGCTGCACGCTCTTCGTCTTCTATCCCGAGGGCTGAAATGGCCCACGTGATGGGCGGCGGGTTGTCCCTCGGCGGGAGGCCAGTGGCCGATTAGGCTCCCGGCCATGACGACTTCACACACCGACACCCCCACCAAGGTCGACTTCTACTTCGACCCCGTCTGCCCGTTCGCCTGGATCACCTCCCGCTGGATCCTGGAGGTCGAGCGCCACCGCACCCTCGACCTCCGCTTCCGGGTGATGAGCCTGTCCGTCCTCAACGAGGGCCGTGAGGACCTGCCGGAGCGGTACCAGGAGCTGGTGGCCAAGGGGTGGGGCCCGGTCCGCGTCTGCATCGCGGCCGCACAGCACCACGGGGAGGAGGTGCTGCGGGACCTCTACACGGCCATGGGCACCCGCCTCCACACCGCGGACACGGAGGAGCGCCCGGACCGCCAGACCGTGATCGAGGAGGCCCTGGCCGAGCTGGGCCTGCCCGCCGACCTGGCCGGGGCCGCCCACTCCACTACGTACGACGACGCCCTCCGCAAGAGCCACCACGAGGGCATGGACCCGGTCGGCGAGGACGTCGGCACCCCCACCCTCCACATCGACGGGGTGGCCTTCTTCGGCCCGGTCCTCTCCTCGATCCCCCGCGGCGAGGACGCCGTGCGGATCTTCGACGGCGCGCGACTGCTCGCGGGCTACCCGGACTTCTTCGAGCTGAAGCGCACCCGCACCGGCGGCCTCGACTTCAGCTGAGCCCCATGGGTACGGCGGAACCGCCGTTGTCCGAGGCAGCTGGTAGAACATCGCGCACAGCCGTCGGACACGGAGCCCCGGGAGTCTCGTCTTGTCGTACGTGCACCACGCCCAGACCTTCTACGGATTACCTGTCCTGACCGTTCCGCCGTACACGCCCGCCACGCTGCTGCCCGACGCCGCTTCCGTCGCCTGGCGGCTGGAGGCCGGGCCGTATGCGACGGACGAGGACGCCGACGTCTGCTGGGAGCGCTTCACCGGCACGGTGGAACTGGAGAAGGTGCGGGCGCTGATCCTCGGCCACGGCGTGTACGACCTGTTCGACCAGGCGCTCATCGACCTCAGCCCCCGGCTGACCGGCCTCGAGGCGCTGTTCCTCGGCGACCTGGAGGACGAGGAGTCGATGATCTCCTCGATCCACCAGTCCGACCTCGGGCCCCTCCTGGATGCCTTCCCCGGTCTGCGGGAGCTGGTGATCCGTGGCGGGGACGGGCTGGACTTCCCCGTGAAGGGGCACCCGGGGCTGCGGGCGCTGCGCGTCGAGTCGGGCGGGCTGCCTCCGGAGGCGGCGGCGCACATCGCCGCCGCCGACCTGCCCGCGCTGGAGCGCCTGGAGCTGTGGCTGGGCGACGACGACTACGGCGGCGGCACCACGGTCGAGCAGCTGGCCCCGCTCCTCGCGGGCGAAGGCAAGCCCGCGCTGCGCCACTTGGGGTTGCAGAACAGCCCCCTCCAGGACGAGCTGGCCGCCGCGGTGGCCTCCGCGCCGGTCGTACCGCGGCTCACCTCGCTGAGCCTGGCCATGGGCACGCTCTCCGACGAGGGCGCGGAGGCGCTGCTCGGCGGGCAGCCACTCACCCACCTCACCGCACTCGATCTGTCGCACCACTTCCTCAGCAACGCCATGATGCTGCGGATATGGACATCGCTGGAGCCCGCGGGGGTGCGGGTGAACCTGCGCGGGAGACAGGAGGAGGACGCGGAGGACGAGGACGACGAGGAGTGGGGCGGCGGCCGCTACATCGCGGTCGGCGAATGACCCTCCACCCCGCCTCTCGCCCTCACTCTCCCCTCTCCCGAAAGGCCCACCATGCCGAACAGCCCTGAATCCCAGGACCCGGACGACCTCCGCATCACCCGCGTTCCCGTCGGACGCGACGTCTCCTGGGTGCGGCCGGGTCAGCCGGTGCCCTTCGGGCACGTGCTGTACGCCGCCGCCACGTCGGGGCACAGCCCGGCCGCCGTCGTGGCGCGGCTGACCGCCCTGGGGTACGCCGACATCGAGCTTCCCGACGCCCCGCTGCCCGCCACGGTGGACCCGGGTGACGCCCTGCTGCTCAAGGCGGACACCTACAACGTCTCGTGGCTCGACCTCGGCAAACCCGTCCCGCTGCGGGACCTCCTCGCCGCGGCGGGACGGCAGGGCCTGAGCCCCGCCGAGGCCGCACGGCGGCTCACCGCCTTCGGCTGTACGGTCCCGCCCGCCCACCCACTGCCCGAATCCCCGGACACCCGGGACATCGTGATGATCCGCACCGACCCCCGGGGCAGCGGCGAGTGGCTGGGCTGGGGCGACGGGACGACGGCACGGCATGTGCTCAAGACGGCCGCCACGCTGCGGTGCAATCCGCACACCGTCGCCACGCGGCTGACCGCGCTCGGCATCCGGCTGCCGTACGTCCCGGAACCCGAGGACGAGCGGATCCTCCAGCACCCCGGCGCGCCCCTCGGGCACGTCCTCGCGGTCGCGCGGGAGACGGGCCGCCGCCCGGCGGACATCGCGGCCCGCCTGACCGAGCTGGGCTGCCACCCCCAGGGCACCGTGCCGGACACCTGGGACGAGGACGACCTGCGCATCCTCAGCCAGGAACTCGACGGCAGGCGCCCCTGGTTGGAGCGGAACAACGTCGTGGGAGCAGGGCTGCGCCACATCCTCCGCGCGGCCCTCGCCACGGACCGCAGCCCCGCGGACATCACCGCGAGGCTGGCCGCGCTGGGGCACTGGCTGCACGAAAACGCGAAGGTGCCCGACGTCGCCGATCCGGCGGACATCCGGCTGCTGGAGACGGTCGACCGCTCGTACCTGGACGGCGTCCACCTGGAACACGTGCTGCACAGCGCGAGCCTGACCGGGCGGAGCCCGGCGGACGTCGCATCGCGGCTGACCGCCCTGGGCCATCGGCTGCCCGACGAGGTGGACTATCCGGAGGTGTGCGGCGCGCCGCGCCCGTGACGCGGTGCGCTCAGGCGGTCAGCAGGAACCGCTGCGCCGTTCGCGCCTCGTCGTAGCGCGTCAGCAGCAGCCGGGCCAGCTCGGGCGCCGGGCCGAGGACGTCGGCGAGGGTGTCCGCGCCCGCCGCCCCGGCGCCGTGCGCGATGCGGTCGGGGAGGCGGCCGGGGGCGATGACGTACGGGGCCACGGCCACCCGCTCGACGCCCTCGGCGCGCAGGGCGCGCACCGCGTCCTCGGTACGGGGGAGGGAAGCGGAGGCGAACGCGGGCCGCACGGCGCACCAGCCGGTGTGCCGCCACTCCCGCGCGATTTCTGCGATCACCGCGATCGCCTCCGGGTCGGTGGAGCCCGCCGAGGCCAGGACGATGCCGGTCCGGTGCCGGTCGCCGGGACGCAGCCCGGCCTCGTACAGGCGGTGTTCCAGGGCCTCCACGAGGAGCGGGGAGGGGCCCAGGACGTCGGCCTGGCGCACGGCCAGGCGGGGGTGGCGGGCCGTCGCCTCGCGCAGGACCGCCGGGATGTCGGCCTTCGCGTGGAAGGCGCGGGTCAGCAGGAGGGGGAGGGCGATCACCTCGTCCGCCCCCTGCGCGGCGAGCCGGTCCAGGACCTGGCCCACCCGTGGTGCGTTGAACTCCAGGAAGGACGGTTCGACGCGCAGCCCCGGCCGCAGCGACCGCACCCCCGCGCACAGCGCGTCGACGGTCGCCGCGTGGCGGGGGTCGCGGCTGCCGTGGGCAACGAGGAGGAAGGTCGGGGCAGGCATGATGCTTCCGTCGGGTCCGTGGGTTCCGTTCAGCGGGCGTTCGCCAGCAGGCCGCGGCTGCGCAGCACCCGCCGCTCGATCGGGGCGAAGATCAGCAGCTCGATGCCGATGCCGACGACGAGGATGAGCAGGATGGCGGCGAGCACGAGGGACATGTCCTGGTCCACGCGGGCCTGGTCGAGCAGCTGGCCGAGGCCGGTGCCCAGGTCGGGGGAGGTGGCGATCAGCTCGGCGGCCATCAGGGACCGCCAGGAGAACGCCCAGCCCTGCTTGAGCCCCGCGATGTAGCCGGGCAGCGCGGCCGGGAGCAGGATGTGCCGGATCCCGGCGACACCGGTCGCGCCGATCGTACGGCCCGCACGCAGGTACAGCGGCGGGATGCGGTCGACGCCGGAGACCAGGCCGTTGGCGATGGAGGGGACCGCGCCGAGCAGCACCACCGCGTAGATGGTGGAGTCGGTCAGCCCGAACCAGATGATCGCGGCCGGCACCCAGGCGACCGACGGCAGCGACTGGAGGCCGGACAGGATCGGGCCGATGGCCGCCCGTACGAACCGCACGCGCGCCACCAGCAGGCCCAGCGGCGTGCCGATGACCAGCGAGGCGGCGAAGCCGAGCGCGCCACGCGACACGCTGTGCCACACGTAGCCCAGCAGCGTGCCGTCCAGCCACTTCTCCTGGAGCGAGTGGCCGACGTCGACCGGGCTGGGCAGCTGGTAGTGCGGCTTCAGCTCCAGGGTGTAGGCGAGCTGCCAGAGCGCCAGCACGATCACGATGGCGACGACCGGCGGCAGCACCTTGTCGAGCAGGACCCGGCTGACCGGCACCCGGTCCTTGACCCGGGTCTCCAGGGCGTCCAGGCCCGCTTCGAGCCCCGCCAGTTGGTCGGGGGCGGCCTCGGCGTCGGCCGGGGTCTTTACGGAGGCGTCCCGCTGGGCCTCAGTGCTGGCCATGTCGGCGAATCTCCCCACGGAGCTGTTCGGTGATTTCGACGGACAGGTCGGCGACGGCCGCGTCCTCGATCCGGCGCGGCTGCGGCATCTCGACGTCCCACTCGCGGGCGATGCGCCCGGGCCGGGAGGACATGAGGACCACGCGCTGGGCGAGCCGGACCGCCTCGCGCACGTTGTGCGTGACGAAGAGGACGGACAGGTTCGTCTCCCTCCAGATGCGGGTCAGCTCGTCGTGCAGCACGTCGCGGGTGATGGCGTCGAGCGCGGCGAACGGCTCGTCCATCAGCAGCAGCCGGCTGTCCTGCGCCAGCGCGCGGGCCATCGCGACCCGCTGCCGCATGCCGCCGGACAGCTCGTGCACCCGCTTGCCGTGCGCGCCCTTGAGGCGTACGAGCTCCAGCAGCCGCTCGGCCTCGTCGCGCCGCTCGGCGCGCGGCACCCCGCGCATGCGCAGCGCGAGTTCGATGTTCTTGCCCGCGGTGAGCCACGGGAAGAGCGCATGCTCCTGGAACATCAGGGCGGGGCGCCCGCCCGGGACGTCGATGCTGCCGCCGGTCGGCTTGTCGAGACCGGCGACGAGGTTGAGGAGCGTGGACTTGCCACACCCCGAGGCCCCCAGGAGGCAGACGAACTCGCCTGGTGCGACATCGAGCGTGATGTCGTCCAGCACCAGCTGCTGCGCGCCGGGGCGGCCGAACGACTTCGACACGTGGTCGAAACGCGCGGCATAGGTACCCGTGCCATTCTTGTCGACGGGCTTCTGGGTGAGCGTAGCGGTCATGGCCGTCACCTCCTGAGGACTGCGTTTGCTGACGGGATCCAAGGCGACGAGGCCCTACTTGCTGCCGAGCCCGGCGGAGTCGACCTCCGGCTCGCCCTGGGCCTTGAGGACCTTGTTGAGCAGCGTGAGGTCGTAGATGTCCTTGAGCCGGGGCTTCTCCAGCAGACCTGCCTTGACCGCGTGCTGCGCCTCGTCCTGGAGGGTGGAGGCCAGCGGGTCATTGGTGACGTCGATGTTCTTGAACGCCGGGTCGAGCACGTTGGGGGGCAGATCGCTGCCGGTGATCTGCTTCAGCGAGGCGTTGATGTCCTGGGCGGCCTTGTCCGGGTGGGACTTGATCCAGGCGTTGGTCTTCACCGAGCCGCGCAGCACCGCCTCGACGACCTTCGGGTGCTCCTTGAGGAACTGCTTGGAGACGATCATGTTCGTGATGACGAACTTGCCGTCCTTCCACAGCTTCTTCTCGTCCAGCAGCTTCTTGCCGCCCTGGGAGACGATCTTCGACGCGGTCGGCTCGGGCACCCACGCGCCGTCGACACCGCCCGTCTTGAGGGTCGTCGGGATTTCCTTGTTGTCCTGCCGGAGGACGTTCACATCGCCCTTGCCGGTCTGCGGGTCGACCTTGTAGCCCTTTTCGGCGAGGTAGTTGAGGAGGGCCACGTCCTGCGTGTTGCCCTTCTGCGGCGTCGCGATGGTCTTGCCCTTGAGGTCATCGACGGACTTGATCTTGTCCGGGTTGACCACGAGGGACACGCCGCCGGACGTCGAACCCGAGATGATCTTCAGGTTCTGGCCGCCGGACTTGGTGTAGCCGTTGATGGCGGGGGAGGGGCCGATCCAGCCGATGTCGATGGACTTCGCGTTGAGCGCCTCGATCTCGGAGGGGCCCGCGTTGAAGATGAACGGCTTGACCTTCGTGCCGCCCAGCTCCTTCTGGATCAGACCTTCCTGGCGGTCGACCATCGGGGTGGCGTGGGTGACGTTGGCGAAGTAGCCGACCTTCACGTCGTCGAGGCCGTCGAGCTTCTTGCCCTTCGCCTCGACCTTCGGTCCGTCGTCGGCCTTCTTCGAGCCGTAGCCGCAGGCGCCGAGCGAGCCGATCAGCAGCGGGAGGACGGCGGAGGCCGCCAGCAGGCGGGCGGTACGGCGGCGGGGCGAGGGCGCTATGGCACGCGGAGTGGCAGACGACACGGGAGGTGTTCCTCTCGGAGGGCCGGGCGGCCCGATGTCAGGGGGCGCCCGGCAGTTCAGACGATCTTCGTGCGGAGTGGGACGGCAGAGCGGGGAAGGCGCGGTTCAGCGCACACATCGCCCGACTCCGCCCTGACCACTGCCCAGGGCGCCGCTGCCTACGCGGCCGCCCTCCTTCGCGAACGTCGAGAACACCTCACCGGCCATGGTCAGAAATCCCACCCGTCGTCGTCGGCAGCGTCGGCGCCGTCCGCGCCATCCGCGGCCGACGCCTGCTCGGCGAACGAGTCGCCCGCCATGCCCGCGGTCAGCGTCGTGCCGTCCGCCGGGTCGATCAGCAGGAAGGACCCGGTGCGGCGGGAGGCGGCGTACACGTCCAGCGCCAGCGGCTCCGACGTCCGCAGGACGACCCGGCCGATGTCGTTGGCGGCCAGCTCACCCGGCGCCGGGTGGTGCGACAGATCGGCGAGCGTCAGCCGGGACGGGATGTCCTTGACGATGGCCTTCACCGTCCGGGTGGTGTGCTTCAGCAGCACCCGGTCCCCGACCCGCAGCGGGCGGTCGTGCAGATGGCACACGGTCGCCTCGACGTCCTGCGTGGGGGTGGGCGCGTACGCGCTCGGGGCGATCACGTCGCCGCGCGAGATGTCGAGGTCGTCGGCGAGCCGGAGCGTCACCGACTGCGGCGCCCAGGCCAGGTCGGCGGACTGGCCCAGCGCATCGATCCCGGTGATGGTGCTCGTACGGCCGGACGGCAGCACCGTCACCTCGTCACCGACCCGCAGCACACCGGAGGCCACCTGGCCCGCGTAGCCGCGGTAGTCGGGGTGCTCGGCGCTCTGCGGACGGATCACGTACTGCACCGGGAAGCGCGCCGGGTCCTGCGACGGGTCGGTGCCCACCGGCACCGTCTCCAGGTGCTCCAGCACGGTCGGCCCGCCGTACCAGTCCATGTTCGCGGACGCGGTCACCACGTTGTCCCCGGCCAGCGCCGAGATCGGGATCGCGGTGATCTCGGGGACGCCCAGCGAGGCCGCGTACGTCGTGAACTCCTCGGCTATCGCGGCGAACACCGGCTCCGCGTAGTCCACCAGGTCCATCTTGTTGACGGCCAGGACGACGTGCGGGACCCGCAGCAGGGCGGCGACCGCGGCGTGCCGCCGGGTCTGCTCCACCACGCCGTTGCGCGCGTCCACCAGGACCACCGCGAGCTCCGCGGTGGAGGCGCCGGTGACCATGTTGCGGGTGTACTGCACGTGGCCCGGGGTGTCGGCGAGGATGAAGCGCCGCTTCGGTGTGGCGAAGTAGCGGTACGCGACATCGATGGTGATGCCCTGCTCGCGCTCCGCCCGCAGCCCGTCCGTCAGCAGCGCCAGGTCCGGCGCCTCCTGGCCACGGCTGCGCGACGCGTGCTCGACCGCCTCCAGCTGGTCGGCCAGCACCGACTTGGAGTCGTGCAGCAGCCGCCCGACCAGGGTCGACTTGCCGTCGTCCACCGAACCGGCGGTCGCGAAGCGCAGCTGGGAGGAGGCCGCGGACTGCTCCACCGCGGTCACCACGGCCTGTTCTTCGGCACTGAGATTGCTCGTCATGACTAGAAGTACCCCTCGCGCTTCCGGTCCTCCATGGCGGCCTCCGACAGCTTGTCGTCGGCGCGCGTCGCACCCCGCTCGGTCAGGCGGGATGCCGCGATCTCGTCGATGACCTGCTCGATCGTGACCGCGTCCGACTCGACGGCACCGGTGCAGGACATGTCGCCCACCGTGCGGTAGCGCACCTGGCGCCGCTCCACCGTCTCGCCGTCCTTCGGACCGCCCCACTCACCGGGGGCCAGCCACATGCCGCTGCGCCGGAACACCTCGCGCTCGTGCGCGTAGTAGATCTGCGGAAGCTCGATCTTCTCGCGCTCGATGTACTGCCACACGTCCAGCTCGGTCCAGTTGGACAGCGGGAACACGCGGACGTGCTCACCGGCCGAGTGCCGGCCGTTGTACAGCTGCCACAGCTCGGGGCGCTGACGGCGCGGGTCCCAGCCGCCGAACTCGTCGCGCAGCGAGAACACCCGCTCCTTGGCGCGCGCCTTCTCCTCGTCCCGGCGGCCGCCACCGAACACCGCGTCGAAGCGGTTCCTCTCGATGGCGTCCAGCAGCGGCACGGTCTGGAGCGGATTGCGGGTGCCGTCCGGGCGCTCGCGCAGCCGCCCGTCGTCGATGAACTCCTGCACGGACGCCACGTGGAGGCGCAGCCCGTGCTCGGCGACGGTGCGGTCCCGGTAGTCGATGACCTCGGGGAAGTTGTGCCCGGTGTCCACGTGCAGCAGCGAGAACGGCACCGGCGCGGGCGCAAAGGCCTTCAGCGCCAGGTGCAGCATGACGATGGAGTCCTTGCCGCCGGAGAACAGGATCACCGGCCGCTCGAACTCGCCCGCCACCTCGCGGAAGATGTGCACCGCCTCGGACTCCAGCGCGTCCAGGTGCGAGAGCGCGTAGAGGTCGCCCTCGCCCGCACCGGATCCGGTCCCGTTGATCGGAGCCACGGTCGTCATGCCAGTCCCCTCTCGCTCAGCAGTACGCGAAGTGCAGCCGCCGACTCCTGCACGCCCCGCTCATGGGTCTCGATCCGCAGATCCGGGTCGGCCGGGGCCTCGTACGGGTCATCGACCCCGGTCAGCCCCTTGATCTCGCCCGCCGCCTGCTTCGCGTACAGCCCCTTGACGTCGCGCTCGGAGCACACCTCGACCGGCGTCGCGACGTGCACCTCCAGATACGCGGTGCCCTCGGCCTGGTGGCGCTTGCGCACCGCCTCACGGCTGTCCGCGAACGGCGCGATCACCGGCACCAGCACCTTGACCCCGTTGGAGGCCAGCAGCTCGGCCACGAAGCCGATCCGCTGCACATTGGTGTGCCGGTCCTCGCGCGAGAAGCCGAGCCCGGCGGAGAGGAACTCGCGTATCTCGTCGCCGTCCAGCACCTCCACCCGGTGGCCCTCGCTGCGCAGCCGCTCCGCGAGCGCGTACGCGATCGTCGTCTTTCCGGCGCTCGGCAGACCGGTCAGCCACACGGTGGCCCCGGTGTGTATCGGCGCGCTCATCTCGTTCTCCTGGTCGACAGCCATCAGCCGTGCAGTCCGCATTCCGTCTTGTTGCTCCCCGCCCAGCGGCCCGACCGGGCGTCCTCGCCCTCCAGCACCCGGCGGGTGCAGGGCGCGCAGCCGACGGAAGGATATCCGTCCATGAGCAGGGGATTGGTCAGCACACCCTGTTCTGCCACGTACGTGTCCACGTCGGCCTGAGTCCAGCGCGCTATGGGCGATATCTTCACCTTCTGCCGCTTGTTGTCCCAGCTCACGACCGGGGTGTTGGCGCGGGTCGGGGATTCGTCGCGGCGCAGCCCGGTGGCCCACGCGTCGTACTCCTTCAACCCCTCCTCCAGCGGCTGCACCTTGCGCAGGGCGCAGCACAGGTCGGGGTTGCGGTCGTGCAGCTTGGGCCCGTGCTCGGCGTCCTGCTCGGCCACCGTCTGGCGCGGGGTGAGGGTGATGACGTTGACGTCCATCACGGCCGCCACCGCGTCACGGGTGCCGATGGTCTCCGGGAAGTGGTAGCCGGTGTCGAGGAACACCACGTCGACACCGGGGAACACCCGGGAGGCGAGATGGGCCACCACCGCGTCCTCCATCGAGGAGGTGACACAGAAGCGCGGCCCGAACGTGTCGGCCGCCCAGCGCAGGATGTCGAGCGCCGGGGCGTCCTCGAGGTCGCGGCCCGCCTGCGTGGCGAGCGCTTCGAGATCGGTGTGCTGCTGAAGCTGGGTCATGTCGATGTGTCCCCTTCTCCGGCTTGGTCGCGCCGCAGGCCCTTGGCCAGCAGCCCGAGGAACGCCAGGCGGAACGCCCGATTGCAGGACGCGCATTCCCAGGACCCGTGACCCTCCTCGGAGGGCCGCAGGTCCTCGTCCCCGCAATAGGGGCAGTAGAACGGCGCCGCACGCTCACTCACTTGAGAGCATCCTCACTCGCACGCCCGGCCCAGGTGGCGAACCGCTCGCCGTCCTCGCGCTCCTCCTGGAAGCGGCGCAGCACGCGCTCGACGTAGTCGGGGAGTTCGGCGGCGGTGACCTTCAGGCCGCGCACCTTGCGGCCGAAGCCCGGGTCCAGACCGAGCGCGCCGCCCAGGTGCACCTGGTAGCCCTCGACCTGCTCGCCGTTGTCGTCCATGACCAGCTGGCCCTTGAGGCCGATGTCCGCGACCTGGATGCGGGCGCAGGCGTTCGGGCAACCGTTGAGGTTGATGGTGAGCGGCTCGTCGAACTCGGGCAGCCGGCGCTCCAGCTCGTCGATGAGCCAGGAGCCGCGCGCCTTGGTCTCGACGATCGCGAGCTTGCAGAACTCGATGCCGGTGCAGGCCATCGTGCCGCGCCGGAACGGGGACGGCTTGACCTGGAGGTCCAGCGCCTCGAGCCCGGAGACCAGCGACTCGACCTGGTCCTCGGTCACATCGAGCACGATCATCTTCTGCTCGACGGTGGTGGTCAGCCGCCCGGAGCCATGGGCCTCGGCCAGGTCGGCGATCTTGGTGAGGGTCGTGCCGTCCACCCGGCCGACGCGCGGGGCGAAGCCGACGTAGTAGCGGCCGTCCTGCTGGCGGTGGACACCGATGTGGTCGCGCCACTGCTGGACGGGCTCGGCGGGCGCCGGGCCGTCGGACAGCGGGCGCTTCAGGTACTCGTCCTCCAGCACCTGGCGGAACTTCTCCGGGCCCCAGTCGGCGACCAAGAACTTCAGCCGGGCGCGGTTGCGCAGCCGCCGGTAGCCGTAGTCGCGGAAGATCGAGGTGACCCCGGCCCACACCTCCGGGACGTCCTCCAGCGGCACCCAGGCGCCGAGCCGGACGCCGATCTTGGGGTTGGTGGACAGCCCGCCACCGACCCACAGGTCGAAGCCGGGGCCGTGCTCGGGGTGGCGCACGCCGACGAACGCGACGTCGTTGATCTCGTGCACGACGTCGAGCACCGGGGAGCCGGAGACCGCGGTCTTGAACTTGCGCGGCAGGTTGGAGAACTCCTTGCTGCCGATGTAGCGCCGGTGGATCTCCTCGATGGCGGGGGTGCCGTCGATGATCTCGTCCTCGGCGATCCCGGCCACCGGGGAGCCGATGATCACGCGGGGGGTGTCGCCGCACGCCTCGGTGGTCGACAGGCCGACCGCTTCCAGCCGCTTCCAGATCTCGGGGACGTCCTCGATCCGGATCCAGTGGTACTGGACGTTCTGCCGGTCGGTGATGTCGGCGGTGCCGCGCGCGAACTCCTCCGAGATCTCGCCGACGACCCGCAGCTGCTCGGTGGTCAGCCGCCCGCCGTCGATCCGGACCCGCATCATGAAGTGCTCGTCGTCCAGCTCCTCCGGCTCCAGGATGGCGGTCTTGCCGCCGTCGATCCCGGGCTTGCGCTGGGTGTACAGGCCCCACCAGCGCATCCGGCCGCGCAGGTCGGCACCGTCGATGGAGTCGAAACCACGGTGGGCGTAGATCGTCTCAATGCGTGTCCGCACATTGAGACCGTCGTCGTCCTTCTTGGTCTGCTCGTTGCCGTTGAGCGGGGTGAAGTGACCCGCGGCCCACTGGCCTTCGCCGCGATGGCGTCCGGCCTTACGGCGGGGCGTGGCTGCTGCGCGTTCCGGTGTGGCGGGCATGGCGGTGTGTGTCCTTCTGAGCGGCTCGGTGCGGCGGATGATCTCGCGCGCACGCTCTGACCTGCGCAGGAGCGCAGGCGGGCACGGCGCTGCGGCGGATACCGGTGCGGTGGGCGATGGGGTGTCGAGGCGTGCGCGCTCGCCCACGTCATCGGGGGCGGCGGGAAGTGCGAGGAGATGGTCCGGGGGCCGGTACGGGCCCTGCTGAGTGCCTCAGCTCGCCGGACAGATCGCGCTGGACATGCGGCCGAGGTCGACGTGGCGTCGACTCACCAAGGCAATTCCAGCTCGAGACATGAGGGAAGCGTGGCACGCCCATCTTGGGCGAGTCCACCTTTGTCCAGTATCCGGACGTCTCAGTCTCGTTCTGTGGGACGATGTGGGCTTGGTCACCCTTCCGTCTCGGTCTTGACGTCGAAGACCCGGAAGCCCCGGCGGCGGTAGTTGTCGAGCGCGTGCGGCCCGTCCTTGCTGCACGTGTGCACCCACACCCGCTTGGTCGGCGGCAGGCCGGACCAGCGGTCGGCCAGGTCCCAGGCGCGGCCGGTGCCCCAGGTCAGCAGGTGTCCGCCGATGCGGCGGCCCCGGAAGGCGGGCAGCAGCCCGAAGTACGAGATCTCCACCACGCCCGCGTCCTGCGGGTCCAGCTCGATGAACCCGGCCGGGGTGCCGCGCTCGTACGCGACCCAGGTCTCCGCCCCGGGCCGGTCCAGGAACCCCAGCCACCGCTCGCGCGACCACTCCAGCCGGTCGGTCCAGTCGTTGTCCGCTCCGACGGCCGTGTAGAGGAAGCGGCTGAACTCGGGGCTCGGCACCTCGGCGCGGACGATCTTCACTCCCGCCTCGGCCGCGGGCTCCCGCGCCGGGTCGAGGTCCGTGGACGAGGTCTGCTCCAGGGACCAGGTGGTCACGTCGATGGCCATGGGGGCAGCCAACCATGGATCGGGCCGTGACAGGTACCGGTCCTGGCCTGACAGGTACCGGTCCTGGCCTGACAGGTACCGCTCGGCGGCTGATCGACGTGAGGTGCAACGCGACGCAACCTTTGCCGCCCGGCGCGGCGGGCGCGGACAGTGACCGCAGCGGGCGGAGGGCGGTGCCGAGTCGGCGCGGCGTCCCCTCCGCCGACGCGTTCCGGCGCGTTCCGGCCGTTGTGCAGCGGTGACGTGTCCGTCACGCCGGAGGGTGCCGGATACGGTTGGGGCGTGCAGCCAGCAGAAGACATCCCGAAGCCGTCCGGACGGTTGAACAAAGCCCGCGCCATGTACCGCAACGTGTCCAAGCGCAGGATGGCCTGGCTGCTGCTGAAGGACACCGTCAACTCCTGCATGGAGTACCGGGTCACCGGCCTCGCGGCCGAGGCCGCCTTCTTCACCCTGCTGTCGCTGCCGCCGCTGCTGCTCGGCCTGATCGGGCTGCTCGGCTACTTCGACGCCTGGACCGACACCGACACCGTGGCCACCATCCGGCAGAACATCCTCGACGCCTCGGGCACCGTGCTCTCCGACAAGGGCGTCAAGGAGATCGCCCGGCCGCTCCTGGACGACGTCATAGAGGGCGGCCGCCCCGACGTCATCTCGCTCGGCTTCGGCATCGCGCTGTGGTCCGGCTCCCGCGCGGTGAACGTGTTCGTGGACACCATCACCATCATGTACGGGCTGGAGGGGCGCCGCGGCATCGTCCGGACCCGGCTGCTCGCCTTCCTCCTCTACCTGGTGGCCCTCGTCATCGGGGCGGTGGCGCTGCCGCTGATGGTCATCGGCCCGGAGACCGTGGTGGACTTCGTGCCGTCCAGCGCCACCCTCGTGCGGTTCCTGTACTGGCCCACCGTGATCCTGCTGTCCGTCGCCTTCCTCACCACGCTCTACCACGTGTCGGTGCCGGTGCGTTCGGTGTGGCGGGAGGACATCCCGGGGGCGCTCGTGGCGCTCACCATGTGGGTGCTCGGCAGCTTCCTGCTGCGGATCTACCTCATCCACACCGTGGAGGGCCCGACGATCTACGGATCGCTGGCGGCGCCCGTGGCCGTCCTTCTGTGGATCGGCGTGTCCGCCTTCGCGGTGCTCGTGGGCGCGGCCGTCAACGCCGCCATCGACCGGGTGTGGCCCTCGGTGGCCACCGCCGCCGGCCGCGCCCAGCGGGCGGCCTGGACGCGCGAACAGGCCGCCATGGAGCGCGCCCGGGAGCAGCGCACGGCCGACGAC
The DNA here is from genome assembly GCF_003721215.1 of Streptomyces botrytidirepellens. Taxonomy (NCBI): domain Bacteria; kingdom Bacillati; phylum Actinomycetota; class Actinomycetes; order Kitasatosporales; family Streptomycetaceae; genus Streptomyces; species Streptomyces botrytidirepellens. The sequence continues at coordinate 6,105 of NZ_RIBZ01000182.1, read as the reverse complement.
GGGTCGGCCGAGAGCACTCCGCCGTCGGAGTTCCCCGAGCGGTGGGCCCAGTTCCTGCCGCACGCGGACATACGGAGTCGGCTGCACCACCACGGCAAGCGCGACCGCGACCGCGATCCCGGCGCGGAGGGCGAGCCGAAGCGCACCGAGCCCGAGCGGCGCGAAGTCGGGCAGCCCGAAGCCGGGCAGCCCGAGGTCAGGCAGCCGGAGGTCAGGGCGGCGGAGGACGGCGCCACGCGGGACGGGGCGCCCCCGGCGTAAAACCCGTCGCGCCCCGTCCCGGCGGTCGCCGATACTGCGGCGCATGGTTCACTTCTCCGACTTCGACACGCGCGGATACCGCACGGTGGACGTCGCCACCGGCTACGGACAGTGGGTCGAGACCTACGAGCAGACCGTCGAGGACGTCATGGACCTCGCCCTCCTCGACGAACTCACCGACCCCCGATGGACCTCCGTCCGCCGCGCCGCCGACCTCGGCTGCGGCACCGGCCGCACCGCCACCTGGCTGCGCCGCAACGGGGTGCCCGCGATCGACGGCGTCGACCTCACCCCCGAAATGCTCGACCGCGCCCGCGCCCGTGGCGTCCACGACCGCCTCATCGAGGGCGACGTCCGCGCGACCGGTCTCGACACGGGTGCGTACGACCTGGTCATCGCCTCGCTCATCGATGAACACCTGCCCGAGCTGCGCCCGTTCTACGACGAGGCGTGGCGGCTCGCGGAGCCCGGCGCGGCCTGTGTGGTGGTGGCCTTCCACCCGCACTTCATCATGACCACGGGCATGCCGACCCACTTCACCAGCGACACGGGTGAGTCGGTCGCCATCAGCACCCATGTCCATTTGCTCAGCGAACACATCACGGCGGGACTGGGCGCGGGCTGGACGCTCGCCGAGATGCGGGAGGGTGTGGTGGACGAGCGGTGGCTGGCCGTGAAGCCGAAGTGGGAGCGTTTCCGCCACCACCCGGTGTCCGTCGCGATGGTGTGGCGGAAGCGGATCTGACGGGGCATATGCCAAACGTTCTGCGCTGCTGTCTCCCCAGCTCGCCCATTCCGCCTGAGGTGAGCATCCGGCACTCCGCGACCGCGTCCCGCAACTCCTCCGCCGCCACCAGCCCTTCGCGGTGGGCGGCCCGCCAGTCCCGTAGAACTTCCGGCGCAGGAACAGCGGCCACAGGGCGTCGGTGAGCGGCCAGGCGACGGTCGGGAAACCGGCGGGACGGGCGATGTGGATCACCGCCATCAGATTGGGCAGTTCGTTCTCAAGCCAGACCCCGGGCCGCTGTCAGCGACCGGTACAGCGCCACCCGCTCGGCGAAGGGCGTGAGTATCTGCCGGGTCTCCACCTCCAGGGCCCGCAGGAACTGCCCCACCACCTCCTCGGGCGCCATGGGCCCGGCCGCGGCCTCGGCGCCGAGGTGGGTGTAGAGCTGCCCGTCCGGAAACCGCTCGCGCAGCCCGTGCAGCCACGCGAGCGCCACTTCCGTCTTCCCGACCCTGTCCAGCCCGCTGACCCCGGCCAGCGTCCCGTATCCCTCTGTGGCCGCCCGCTTCCGCTGCCTCTCCAGCTTCGCCGTCCGGTCGGTGATGCGAACCAACGGCGGCAGCTGCCACGGCACATGGGACCGGCGCCCCTCGCCGGAGCCCCCGGCACGGATTTGACTACTCCCCTCCCTGAAGGGGGAGGATTCCTGGCTCAGGCTGCCTCCGGGAGCTGCGCTCCCGGAGGTCTTAAGCCCTCGGCGCCAGCCGGGTTCAGACCTGCCCGGACGAGCATCACGCGGGCGGAGTTCTTGTTCTCTGGGACAGACGGCTCCGCATGCGGTGCAGGTGTAGGTGCGCTCGGACAGCGGCAGTGCGTGCTTGGTTCTCGCTCCGCACGATGCGCAGTCCTTGGTGGTGTGCGCTGGATGCACCAGACGGATGTCCCGCCCGTGCTTGCGGCCCATCTCGATCAGGGCCTTCTTCGTTGCGCCGATCGCGGCGTCGGCCGCCTTGCGCGCCATCGAGGACTTGGCCAGGAACCTCGGCTTGAAGTCCTCGACGGCGATGGCGTCGTCCGCAAGCGCGTGAATGACTGGCGGTGCGGAAACTTGCCCGCGATTCGGTAATGGGCACCCGGCGCCACGCAGCACGGCTCCAGCCGGTACCCCCAGGCGTATCGCGCGCGCCGCGCGGTGGGGGTCGACGGTGGCCGACTGGAGCCGTTCGCGTCATGACGGGCCGGGGCCGTCGGTGGCGGACAGGTGGGCCGTGAGGTCGTCGACCATGCGGCCCAGCAGACGGCCGAGGTCCCGGCGGTCCTGGTCGGGCCAGTGGGCGAGGGCGCCGGTGAACCAGCCGAGGACTGTGCGCATGTAGCGGTCGGCGGTCGACGCGCCCTCCGGGGTGAGGTCGATCAGCCGGGCGCGCTGGTCGTCGGGGTCGGCGATGCGGTGGACCAGCCCGCGCTGTTCGAGGCCCTGGACCTGGCGGGTGGCGTGCGGGCCCGCGACCTGCATGCGGTCGGCGATCTCGCCGATGCGCAGCGGCCTGCCCGCCGTCTTGAGGATGCCGAGCACCGCCATCGCCGGGCGCTCCAGCGAGATCCCGGCCGCCGCGGCGGCCTGCTCGTACATGCGGCCGCGGTTCAGCACGTTGCTGAGCTGGGTCAGCCGGGGGAGCAGCTCCGCGAGCAGGTCGTCGTCATGCATTCTCTGGGGTACCTCACCTAGGTCTATGAGCGGCTACGAGGAAGCTACCGAAGCGGACGGCCCCGGCCTCCGGCGCCGGTGCCGCGGGCCCGCCGTGCGCGCCGTGCGCGGATAATCGGTGGAGCCGCGCCCCCGGTGGGGATATGGTGGCGTCGCATCCGCCGAGAGCGAGGAAAACGGGAGGTGAGGACATTGATGACGGTCACGGTTCCGGGCTGCTCCGCCCGCGTCACGAAGTGCATCAATCCCATCCCCGTGGTCTCCGGCTGACCATTCCGCAGATTCTGTAGCGCGCCGGGGACCGCCCTTCGAAGGGTTTTCCCTTGAGCTTGAGCAACGCTTTTTCCGACGCCGCCTCCCGTCACGCCGTCCTCGTCCCTTACGGCTGGGACGAGGAGTGGGAGGCCGCGTTCGGTCCGTACGCGCGACAGGGGCTGATCCCCGGGCGCGTGGTGCGGGTGGACCGTGGCCAGTGCGATGTGGTGGCGCCCGACGGCACTGTCCGCGCCGACACCGAGTTCGTCGTTCCCCGTGACCCGATGAAGGTCGTGTGCACCGGCGACTGGGCCGCCGTGGACGCGGGCGGCGAGCCGCGTTACGTACGGGCGCTGCTGCCGCGGCGTACGGAAGTGGCGCGGTCGACCTCCTCCAAGCGCTCCGACGGCCAGGTGCTGGCCGCCAACGTCGACCACGCCGTCATCGCCGTATCGCTCGCCGCCGAGCTGGACCTCGGGCGGGTGGAGCGCTTCGTGGCCCTCGCCTGGGAGAGCGGGGCGCAGCCGGTCGTGGTCCTCACCAAGGCGGACCTGGTGGACGACCCGGGTGCGCTGGCACATCTCGTCGCCGACGTCGAGACCGCCGCGCCCGGGGTTCAGGTGCTCGCCGTGAGTGCCACGACCGGGCAGGGGGTGGATGTGCTCGGCGCGCTGCTCGCGGCCGGGACGTCCGTCCTCCTCGGCCAGTCGGGCGCGGGCAAGTCGACGCTGGCCAACGCCCTGGTGGGCGAGGACGTGCAGGACGTCCGCGCGATCCGGGACAGCGACGGCAAGGGGCGGCACACCACGACCACCCGCAATCTGCTGCCGCTCCCCTCGGGCGGCGCGCTCATCGACACCCCCGGGCTGCGGGGCGTCGGGCTGTGGGACGCGGAGGGCGGGGTGGCGCAGGCGTTCGCCGAGATCGAGGCGTACGCCGCGGACTGCCGCTTCCACGACTGCGCGCACGAGACCGAGCCGGGGTGCGCGGTGCTCGCCGCGGTCGAGGACGGTTCGCTGCCGCCCCGGCGACTGGACAGCTACCGCAAGCTGCTGCGCGAGAACGCCTACCTCGCGGCCCGCACCGACGCCCGGCTGCGGTCCGAGATGCGGCGGGAGTGGAAGCAGCGGCAGGCGCTCGGCCGCCACATGGTCGAACGCAAGCGCGGACCGCAGCGCAAGCCGTAGCGCCGCGCGGCACCTGGGGAATGCGCCCGTCGGGTGGCCGGGCCACGTCCGGCCCGGCCGCCCGGCGGACCTGCCTGCGGAGGGCGTACGGGATCGGGCCTGTGCCGGGTGTCCGATTCGGGTGGCCGTCGGCGGGGACTCGACGGGAGGATGGGGGAAGCGTCATCCCACGGTCGGGCACACCGTCGGCGGTCGGCACGGTCGGCCGCGGCAGAGAGCGGGTCGCGATGAACTCCGGTACGGATGAGTACGACGTCGTCGTCCTGGGCGCGGGCCCGGTCGGGGAGAACCTGGCCGACCGGGCGCGCGCGGCCGGGCTCTCCACGGCGATCGTGGAGAGCGAGCTGGTCGGCGGCGAGTGCTCGTACTGGGCCTGCGTCCCCAGCAAGGCGCTGCTGCGCCCGGTCATCGCGCGCGCCGAGGCGCGGCGTACGCCCGGGGCGCGGCAGGGCGCGGACGCGCCGCTGGACGTGGCCGCCGTCTTCGCCCACCGGGACGCGTTCGTGTCGAACTGGAAGGACGACGGCCAGGTCGGCTGGCTCGACTCGGCGGGCATCGACCTGGTCCGCGGCCAGGGGCGGATCGTCGAGCCGCGCCGTGTCGCGGTCACCCAGCCGGACGGGCAGGAGCGCTCCCTGGTCGCCCGGCACGCCGTGGCCATCTGCACCGGCAGCAGCGCCGCGCTGCCCCCTCTGCCCGGCCTCGCGGAGGTCCGCCCGTGGACCAGCCGTGAGGCGACCAGCTCGTCCACGGTGCCGCGGCGGCTGGCCGTGGTGGGCGGCGGGGTCGTCGCCGCCGAGATGGCCACCGCGTGGAGCGCCCTCGGCTCCGAGGTGACCATGCTGATCCGCGGCGCGGGGCTGCTGGAGCGCATGGAGGCGTTCGCGGGCGAGCTGGTGGCGGAGTCGCTCGCCGAGGCGGGGGTGAAGATCCGTACGGGGACGTCCGCGACGGCCGTGCGGCGCGACGGCGCGCAGGGGCCGGTGACGCTCACGCTGGACGGCGGGGAGACCGTCGAGGCCGACGAGGTGCTGTTCGCCACCGGCCGCGCCCCGCGCACCGACGACCTCGGGCTGGAGACGGTCGGGCTCACGCCCGGCGGCTGGCTGGACGTGGACGACACCTGCCGGGTGCGGAACGTGCCGGGCGGCTGGCTGTACGCCGCGGGCGACGTCAACCACCGTGCGCTCCTCACCCACCAGGGCAAGTACCAGGCGCGCATCGCGGGCGCGGCCATCGGCGCCCGCGCCCAGGGCGTACCGCTGCTGGAGACGGACCGCTGGGGCGCCCACGCGGCGACCGCGGACCACGGCGCGGTGCCGCAGGTCGTCTTCACCGACCCGGAGGTCGGCGCGGTCGGGCTGACCGCCGAACAGGCCGAGGCCGAGGGCCGCAGCATCCGGGTCGTCGACTACGACATGGGCCAGGTGTCCGGCGCCGCCCTGTACGCGGACGGCTACCGCGGACGCGCCCGCATGGTCGTCGACCTGGACCGGGGCCATCTGGTCGGCGTGACGTTCGTGGGGCCGGGCGTGGGGGAGCTGCTGCACTCGGCGACCGTGGCGGTGGCCGGTGAGGTGCCGATCGAGCGGCTGTGGCACGCGGTGCCGTCGTTCCCCACGGTGAGCGAGGTATGGCTGCGGCTGCTGGAGGCGTACCGGGGGTAGACGGGTGCGCGCCGGGGCGCGGGGCCGGGCTGGGCGCCCTTTCGGGAGCCCCGGAGACCGTCGCGTGGTGTTCGCGTGAAGCTCCCCTGTGGACAATATGGGGATGAGCCAGCAGGGGGACGACCGACGCCGTCAGGAAAACGACTGGTGGGGCGAGTTGTACGACCCCGCGCGGGCCGACGCCGGGCCCGCCGCCGCGGCCGACTCGGTGGACGAGCGCTTCGATTCGGCGTCCCGCACCCTCGGCGGCAGACGGCCGGCCGGCGGGGACCAGCGGCCCGCCGCGGGGGCTCCCTGGGG